>CALWEZ010000016.1 GCA_944377455.1 uncultured Clostridia bacterium | reverse complement strand
TATCGAAAACTCACGCTTAAAAGATAGACCAAAGTTCAGAATGAAAAATATTAGAAAGATAGAAAAACCTGTTGAAAACTCAACAATTAACAATGATAACAAAGTGGATGATTTAAAAAATAACAATTCCGCCAATATAATTATGTATAATTCTAAATTTACCAACAACAACTTAAGAGCGGATAATGAAAACAACAAAAATTTGACACCTGATAACTTAAAAAATAACAACAATTTGAAAAATGATAAAAATGTTATAGACAATATAAATGATGAAAACACAACAAGCGATGTCACAAAAGATGTAGACAATGAAAAAGACATAACTGAAAATGTAGAAAACGACATCGACAAAACAGAAAATGCTGTAAGTGATGTTGCAAATATTGGCAAAAAAATTGAAAACGCTGACGAAGATATTGAAAATGCTGTCGAAAACGTCAAAGATTTAGTTGATGACACAAAAAAAGAAGCAAAAAATTTCAAAGACGATTCTCTTGACAAAATCAAAAGTGTCAGTTTGTTAAAAGTCGAAGAGATTGATGATAATGACGAGCGAGTTAAGGCACACTAATAAAAATTTAATTTACAAGGTAAAATTTTAATAAATATATGAATTTTTGCTAAAAATTAAAAAACTCTATTAAACGAAATAGAGTTTTTTCATTATAAAATATTAAAAATCAATGATTTTATCTTCTTTTAATTTTCTTAAACTTTCGTTATGAAGTCGAATATCGTCATTAAGATTTATAAATTTATTTTTCCATTTTGAAATTTTTTTATCAACAAGGCTTAAAGAATAAATCATTGCCTTGCCCACGTTTATTCCGTATTGCCAATCATTTTTGTTTTTATATTCTTCGGCAATCTGCGTAGTTTTTCGGTAGATTTTTTGCGCCTTGTTATTCCAAACCCTATATGTAACCAACCTAAATTCCTTCTTGCCATAGTTTCTTGCAAGTTCAACAATTTTAAAAAATGCATGCGTTCCAATTCCATGATTGCGATATTCTGGCAAAACGCCATACCAATTCAGCCACACAACATCCTTGTATTCTTCAAGTTCATAGAGCCCGATTATTCCAACACTTTTACCTTTATGCTTGATTAAGTAAGTGAGAGGAAGTTTGTTTTTCTGTCTATTTTCAATTTCCAGCAAAAAATCGGCATACCCACACCAATAATCTTTAAAAAGTTGATATTGAATTTGCGCAATCTCTTTTAAATTTTTGCGATTTAAAAGTTCAAAAGAAATTTTTGGCATGGTTCTATTTTCAAAGATGTTGTTGGAATAATATAATTTCCCTTCGCTTTTAGATTTTTTAACATAATTAGCATTAAGCTTATCTATCGAATATTTTATACCATCAACGCTTACACAGTCAATAACAACATCCTTAATATGAATTCCTTGTTTCTCAAAATTTTTTAATTTAGTATCAAACCCCTTTCTTAATTCGATAATCGCTTCACCATCACGATAGTCCTTTCTAATTGCGATTGACATAAATAGGCATCTGTTTTCTCCTTTCGTGAATGGCAATATATCGCTTAAGGATAGTTTGTAATCTTTTGTTTGGCCTTTATAAAATTTCTCAAAACATTCATCGGTCAGCCTGATAAAATTAATATACCCAACAAGCACATCTCCATCAAGCAAGAAAGTGTAAATATCCTTATTCGCCTCCAGCCACTTTTTGCACATATCAATGTTTCCAACTTCCGCCTTGTTAAAAACATGCTTATCTATTTCTATCGCCTGCTTAAGTAATTCATCATTTGCTTCATATGTAATTTTAAAATTGCTCATACAATTATTATACCAACATAAATTTTAAAAATCAACAAAATAAGATAATCCTCAAAATGTAATGAGGTTTGTAAATATTTGCTTTTAAATTTTTAATTTTACCAAACAAAAAAATATGATGCACTAAACATCATATTTTTTTGTTAAAACTGAACTTTTGGAGCAACTCTTTCAGTTTCTGCAATTTCAAAAAGTTCTCTCTTTTCAAACTTAAACCATTTTGCAATCATGTTAGTTGGAAAAGATTCTCTCTTAATATTATAAGTTTTAACGCAACCATTATAATATTTTCTTGAAACAGAAATTTCTTCTTCCAAAGTTTTAAGAGTTTGCTGTAAGTCCAAAAAGTTTTGATTAGCTTGAAGTTGTGGGTAGTTCTCAGTAACAGCAAACAACGATTTCAACGTGTCAGAGAGCATATTTTCGTATTTAGCCCTTTCCTGCGTCGAGCCTGCGTTCATACAGGAATAGCGCGCTTGCATAACACCCTCTAGCGTTTTCTCTTCGTGTTTTGCATACCCCTTAACCGTTTCAACGAGATTTGGTATTAAATCATATCTCTTCTTCATGTAGACATCCATGGTGGAATATGATTCATCGACATTATTTCTTAGCCTAATGAATGCGTTATACTGCGTCCAAATCCAAATTGCAAGGATTATTCCGACAAGAACTATAATCCCAAGAACCACAAGCAAAACAATAAGACCTATGCTCATTTTTCCCTCCTTAGTTCATTATATCATATAAATATTTAAAAATAAAACTATTTTACATATATTTTTTCTTTTTGTTCGCTTTTTTTACAGATGAGGTTATTATAACGATGAGTAAAACTCCAAACGCGATGCAAAAGCACACAAATATGATAAGTCTAGTGCCCTCAAAGAGCCCTTCGCTTTCCTCTTGAAACTGAACAGTGATTGCCATGTCGCTTGTGATGTTTGAAAGCGTTATCGCTCCATTAACCACCTCAACCTCTTCGCCATTAACATAAACCGACTTAATCTCATATCCGTCGTCTGCCTCAAGGTAGATGGTTTCAGTTGCTCCATAACTTACCCTTTCAGAGTTCTGGATTGACGCCGTTCCGCCTGCGCCATAATTGACAGAGATTACAAAGGTCTTAATTTGCGTGCCAATTTCCACATTATGATTATCTAAAACATTCGAAAATGTGTAACTATCTTTAAGTTCTTGCCTAACGCCGTCTATCTCAACATATGTCACATAATACGCGTCATCCACGGTTATATTAAATGTGAAATCCTCGTTGCGTAAAACAGACGTAACGCTTCCTGATAATTGTGTTCCTGTTTCGTCAAAAACCATGACTCCATTTGCAACAGAAAACGAAATATTGAAATCAACAATCTCTAAAACCGAAATATTAAGGTCAACATCTCTTGTCACATTTTCCAGCGTAAAGGAGTTTTCGTTGAGCGAGACACTTTTGCCATTGACCATAACGCTTGAGATATAGTAACTTGCATTTGGAACTATTTGAATGTCGTAAGTTAAATCACCATAAAGCACATAGCCATTCTCCGCCTTCACATTGTCGATGTAAATTTCAAAGTTACCTTCCTCATAATTTAAAGAAAACTCCTCTTCGTCACCCATAAGCACGATAACATTGATTATATCTGAAGACAACACATAGCCATAGTTGTCGTAGATATAAAATTGAAAACTATAACTGCCAGCAAGCAAGTTTTCGAAAGTAAAGGTGGTTTGATACAAATTTTCACCTAAATTTTGTGTTGGCTGATGATTGACACTGATTGTTTCGCCTTCAAAATTGTTGGAATATGCAAAACGATAATCTACACAACTAAGTTCGTTCACAAAATAAGAGAAGGTTAAATCATGACTATCCGAACTTTTAAACACCACTCGCGTAGGATAATCTTCCGTAAACCGCATATCAAGCAAAATCAACTCATCGGCGTAATTTTTGAGAGTCTCGTCAAAACCAGTTATCGAGTATGCGTAAATGGTATTGGCATGAAAATACGACTCTTCAAAAGTTTGCAAGTTAGCACCGAGGTGCAAAGATGTCAAAGATAACTCATCTAGCGCACCCTCACCTATGAGTCTTGCATTTGATAGGTCTAAGTCTGTGATTGAAATGCAGTTTCTAAAGGCGAAACTATCGACAAAATACGCATTTCCAACCTCAATCTCGCTTAAATTTGTGCAGTTCGCAAAGGCATAACTCCCAATCGAAACGACGCCGTCGCTCTTAAAGGATGTTAAAGTTGTAAGTCCGTAAAAGGCATAACTGTCTAAAATCAAGTTTGCAGACTCAAATGTAACGCTCTCCACTTTGGAGTTGGCAAACGCCCCTTCTGCAACATTAGTTATCGCCACGCCACCTATCGTCGACGGAACTTTAAGTGTTGTTAAAGGCCCCATATACTGACTAAGTGTTCCCGACTGACTATTTCCGCTGACCACGAAACTGCTCTCTAGGTCAATATTGTCAAAGTAGTAAGTCATAGACGAAACCTTACTTTTTGCAACAATATCTCCCTCACTATTAAAGATAAAAGCCACCGCTGTCACCTTAGTTGTTTCGTTTAGCGAGATAGGTCCAGTGTAGAGAGTGTCGTTAAGAGACGGACTGGTCTCGTCTAGCGTGTAATAGATTTGGTAATTTTCAATGTCACCATAGTCAAATGATAAGGTCAAACTAAATGGTTCAGTTGCCATATTTTCCGTTTCACTAAACGTCACTTCGCCGATAGTTTCCACCCCAATATCTGCAATATTCACACAGCCATAGCCGTAATATATATCCTTGCCTTCCACTCCTAAATCAATGGCGTTTTCAAAAAGCAGATTTTCAATTTCGTCGTTCGACAGCGAGGATAGCGACGGATTAGACAGCAAGTTTGCGATTGCCGCCGTCACATGCGGTGCTGCCATGGATGTGCCGTCCAAATATTCGTAATCACGCGGACAGCAGTTGTAGGAACTATAAATATGCGTGCCTGGCGCAGATAAGTCAACAGTGGAGCCATAGTTTGAGTAACTGGCAATATTAAGCCCATTCTCGTAGAACATATTTTCTTCCAGCGCGGAAACAACGATAACTTCGTCATACATATTTGCAGGTGCGTTTGAAGAGGTGTTGTAGTGACTATTTCCAGCGGAGACCACCGCCATAATGTCAGCGTCATACGCCCTTTCCATAATCGCTTCAAGCGAAGAACTATGCACAGGCGAACCATCCTCACTCTCGACGCCCAAACTCATATTCATGACACGAATGTTGAGGTCGTTATTCGTTTTCAAATCTATGATATATTCAATGGCTGCAACTATCATGGAAACAGAACCGCGCCCATTTGATTTCAGCACTTTGCAAGGAATTAGGATGACATTGTCAAGCGTCTGGTCGGCAATAATGCCAGACGTGTGCGAGCCATGTCCTTCGTCGTCACTGACGTTAGTGTTTTCAATGATGTTATTATAGTTATCAGTCACCGTGAAATTTCTAGCGTAGGTTCTAGAATAACGGCTAGAGAGCAGTTCGTGCGAGGTGTTGATTCCGCTATCAAGAATTGGCACATACACCGTTTCAAGTTCACTTTCGTCATAGATGTATGTCAAATAGGAAAGATATTCGTTAATACCAGTGTAAGTTGCACCCCAAGACAAATAGGATGAGGAAGCATCTGCCGAAACCTCTTCCGCATCTGTATCCGCTCCAACAATCACCTCGTCATATTCCACAAAATCGACATATGAAAGGCTGTCATAGTAGTTATATGCCTCTTCCATATCTTCAGCGGATGAGTATTGATAGATATGCCAACCCAAGCCCTCGGCATACGCGTCGGTGTTGTATGCGGGCAAATTGCCCTCATAGTAGACGATAATTCGGTTTGTGTAAGACGGCTCGTATAAAACATAGTTTTCTTCATCTTCTTCCAAAATGTAATCAGTGCTAGATATAGCAACAAGTTCCTCCACTGCCGAAGAGTCTGTCTTTCCGACCAAATCGCCTTCGCCATTTTCTGACATCACCATAACACCGCTACCGCCTGAAAGTTCGCTTATTTTTGAGGCAGAAACATAGAGTTCGTCGCCGTCCTTTTTTACCTCGCTTTTTTCAAGCACAACACTCTCGCCCGTGTTGACATCGCCATACTCTTCATATAAACTTACAACTTGCGAATAGAAATCTTCAAACGTTCCGCCGTCATACTCGCTTTCAGCGCCAACAAAATTAATGATATTGGCGCAAAACAAAGCGAAAATACCAACCAAAACAAAACAAAATATCTTAAAAACCCTTAAATGTTTACTCATACTTATAGTATAACATTTAATATGAAAAAAAATCAAACAAATTGAAAAGTTTAAGCATTTGATTAAATATATTATATATTAACTTGCTAACTATTATAAAATCTTAATATTCATTTTCATACAAATTAACTATTTTATTCCCCTTTCTTTTTGCGTAGTTATATGTTTTCTTTAAAATATTTGTGAACATTCTCAAACATAATTATAACAGATATTTATGTTTTTATGTATTCATTTTGCATATTTTCATAAATTTTTATGTATGTAGTCAAACATAAAATATTCAGTTTAGATATAAAATAAAGTTATAACTTATGGAGAGTGTAATGACTATTAATGAAATATTGACAAGATTAGGCTTTGTTAGAAATTCGGCTAATCTTTCAGCGAGAGAATTAAGTTTAAGAATAGGAATGAGTCCGCAATATATTGCGCAAGTAGAACGCGGAAGAATAGTTTTGACCATGGAAAAATTATTGCAAATTTTAGAAGTTTGTAATTTTCCCATTGAAAGATTTTTCAGCAAAAATATATATGAATATAACGAAGATAAAGAATTAGAAGCATTAATAGAATCAATGCCATTAAATAAAAAGAAAAATTTGATAGAGTTTATAAAAAATAAGTAAAAAAGAAATATATAAATATAAACAAAAAATCCGAGCCACATATGGTTCGGATTATTTTTAATTTTACCACAACTACAACACAAAATCAAGAAAAAATTTATAAAAGTATAAAAGTGAAAAAATAAAATAAGAAATAAGAAACGAACATAAAAAAAATCAAAACCACTTTAAGTTGCGACGGCGTCACAAACCGCACTTAGTTCCGTGTTTCAATATAAATATCAAAACACTTATCACTCGCTTGTTTGTTCCTTCTCCCTAAAAATGTCACACATTTTTAGGGTTCCCATTAAGGGATGCGTTTTCGTTTGGTCGCAAAGTGGCGAAAACAAATGAAAGAGCGATGCTTTTCGCTTTAAAAAAAGCGAAAACAAGCAAAAATGCCGTTTTCGCCATTGGTGCGACAAGAGATAAAGTATCCGAACCGACTACAAGTCCAAGTTGGTGTTGGTTATATCAAACTAAGAGTTAAGATAAATTAACTTGTCTTATAAAATTATTATATCATAAAATTTTTATATTTCAAAACAAAAAGAGAGAAGCTTGGATTAGACTTCTCTCTTCATTGTCCTAACTGTTGGATTTGAATGTGTCCGAAAGGAGTGAGTAAACACTTTTTGCGGACAGGTTTATCAAATCTCCGCCATTGTCAAAATAATCCATAAGGTCGTGAGCAAACTGAAAGGCAATTTCTTTCATTTGCTTTTTGCCAAACCCACAGCAACCGATTGTGAGTTTGTTTGTGGACAAGTTGCAACGGGCGGTGTTCTTGTTTTGCATGGAACTATTACAACAATCAAGACTATCCATTTTGTTGTTTTTCATAGT
>CALWEZ010000015.1 GCA_944377455.1 uncultured Clostridia bacterium | reverse complement strand
AGAGGTTTTTAAAAAGCAAAATGATAAGGCATAATATCACGCTGACAGCAAGTCCCACAAAAAGCGCAGATGTAACTAGACTAGCCGACGATTTTTTGTCTTGCGAGACGCGATAAGACGCCGTCATACGAGAGATAATCAGGGTTAGCCCACTTGATACAAATGTTAAAAGCACCATAAAAACCGAGAGCGCCACCTGATAGATGCCTAACGCTTCCGCGCCGATTGTTCGCGACAAAAATATTCTCAGCAAGAACCCTAGTAGCCTTGTCAAAACCGAAAACACAGAGATTATGGCAACATTTTTAAAAATTGATTTCATATATAATAATCTATTGGAATTTTAAAAAAGTTATGACAATAAAATATTGTGAATGTTTAAAAAATTAAGGCAATAAAATATACATGTAATAATAAAATAGATATGACTAACTATTGAACAAATATCAAAAAAATATTAAAAATAAAATTTTTAAGGAGTAACTATGAGCATCAAAAAAATTCCTTTTCCGTATTATAAAGTCAAAAAGGGCGAAAATTTAAAAATAGTCAGCAAAAAATTCAACGTCGAAAGCACCAAAATACTCCTCGACAACAACCTTTCTCCAAAGCAAATAAAAGAAGGAATTTTTATCAAAATTCAAAAATAACACAAAAAATATAGAAAAAAGCGCGAAAATATATAAAAAAGTGAAAAAATGCGCTTTTTTATTTGAATTAATCAATTTTTAAAATTTGTTTTAAAAATAAATAACAAATTTAAAAAATGCTATAACTTTTAAAATATATTGAAAATACTAAACATTTTTTAATCAATCATTCTTACTTAAAAATTTTAAAAACATTTTCGTTGTTGCACTTGCAATGTCTGGATTGAAATAATATCCAAATGTGACAACAGGAAGGCTGTAATCTGTAAAACACTTCTCAACTTTCCCTTCTTCAAGCAAATCTTTTGCCATAAGTTCTGGAACCAAAGCCACGCCGACGCCTGCTTTTGCAAGTTCCATCGCCATGCGATGCCCTGAAACTGTCAAATATGGAATTTTTTCAAAATTTCTTGTTTTGGCAAATTCTTCAAAAAGCATACGTGAATATGACCCTTTTGAAGTGGAAATAAATCTTTTTATTTCTTTATTTTTTCTTTTTATAAACACATAACTCTGCTCCATAATAGGTTGAAAGAAAAACCCACTTATCTCGCT
The DNA here is from genome assembly GCA_944377455.1 of uncultured Clostridia bacterium. Lineage (GTDB taxonomy): Bacteria > Bacillota > Clostridia > Christensenellales > UBA1242 > Caccovivens. The sequence continues at coordinate 24,063 of CALWEZ010000015.1, read as the reverse complement.
GTTGTTTTGAGTTATAATAATGTCCGCTTGACCTTTTTTAAGCATCTCAATCATATCAGATTGAACGCCTTCAATTTGAGTCACATTTACATTTGGAAAGACTTCGAGAAATTTTTTAATCGGCGAGACTAAAACCTCTCTAGCCACATTAGAACCTGCTCCTATTGTTAATTCACCTTTTAAAAGTTCATTTTCTTCATCAACAAGTCTATCCACAGAGTTAAGTGCAAGAATGGCAACTTCCACTCTTTGAAATATCTCGTTGCCAATTTTTGTTAGTTCAACACCTTTCTTTCCACGAATAAACAAAGTGACATCTAATTCTTCTTCTAACTTTTTGATAGTTTGAGAAACCGCTGGCTGTGAAATAAAGAGTTTTTCGCTCGCTTTTGATATGTTTTTCTCTTTTGCAACTTCATAGAATATTCGATATTTATCCAAACTTTCCATAACTTCTCCTTATGATAGTTATAACTAATATATATTTTACTTATATCATATTTTGTTGTATAATGCAAGTGTAAAAGGAGAAAAAATATGAGTTATGAACAAATTCTAAAAATTGAGGAAGCAGAAAGCAACATTATTACAAGAGCGATTGTTTTTGCAAGTGAGAGACATTCAGCACAAAAAAGAAAAGGACTACCTTGGCCCTACATTGTGCACATCTACGAAGTTGCTCAAATTTTGCGAGAAAATGGAGCAAGCCAAGATGCAGTGGTGGCTGGAATTTTGCATGACACAGTGGAGGATACTGGCACCTCACTTGAAGAAATCGCACTAAATTTTGGATATAAGATTGCAAGCATTGTTGATGTTTTAAGCGAAGACAAATCACTTCCATATGCGGAAAGAAAAAAGGTGCAGGCTGAAAGAATAAAAGTCGCATCAAGAGAGGCGAAAATGGTTAAGTGTGCCGATTGCCTTTCAAACATAAAATCTCTCTTTTATGACGAAAACATTGATAAAAATCTTTGGAATAGATTCAACTCAACAAAGGATAATATTAAAGCGCATTATAAAAGCACGATAGAAGCAACGCCCGACTTAGAGGATTTAAAGATGTTTCAAGAATTGAAAAGTTATTATAAAAAAGTCTTTGAGCCAAAAAATACGGATGCCTCACATAGATCCAGTTTACTTTTAAATTTAATATCTTCTCAAAGAGCCAAAACGGAAGTAGTATCACTAGACACAAATCAAATTTCTAACCAAAATGAGCCAAACGAACCTTCATCTTCACAAAAACGGATTCTTAAACACGACACCAACACCGTTTTTGCATGTGTGGATGGTAAACAAATTTCCGATTGCACAGACTGCAAGTTTATGGCAAAGCGTCTGGCTCCTGACCCTGATGATTGGTTTGACGATGATGACGAAGAATACATCTGTAATAAACTTGGCATGGTATTGTCGAGATATAACCGCCCATACGAGAAGCAACCTATACCAAATAACTGCCCATATCGTGACAGATAGTTGTTATTCCAATCGATTGCAAACTCATTTCACTACAAAATAAACTATAAATAAAAGATGATATAACGAAATAAAAAAATATTAACCATAGTAAAAATATTATTAAATTATTGAAAAAACACTTTAAAAATCAAAAATTAAAGTGTTTTTTATATTTTTATTGTGTAAAATAACAATTTTTTTATTATTTTTCTGCTTTTTTCTTTTTATTTTCTTTAAATTCGTTTAGTTTAGTCTCTTGTGTTTCACCCTTTGATTGAGCAAAACTCTGCCCTTTTGTTCTGTTTTTTAGTTCGTTATTTTTTAAAATTTCCTCTTTGTTAATGCTATATTCCTTCTTTTTGTTTCTAAATATTCTCAGCAAAAAGTTTTCAATCTGCTTTTGATATTTATACGCTAAAATCAAAACAGCAATGATTAAAACAATCAATATTGCCCAGACGATAAGTCCCCAGCCGTGATAAGGAATGAGATGTCCGCTTCCAAAATAACTCACTGTGAAAATGCCTATCGGACGCGCGATTAGGTTTGTCAACGTGAAGAATGTCCAACTCATATTTGTCAGCCCTGCCACTAGGCACAGCACATCGTCTGGAAAAATCGGCAATAACATCATGATAAAAAAGGAATATTTTGCATTTGTTAGAAAGTCCACCCATTTTTTGCAAGTCTTTTCGCCGACCATGAAAACAACCAATCTTCTTCCAAACACCTTGCCGAGCAAAAATGCCAGCATACTTCCAAGCAGTATGCCCGCAAGCGAAAGAAGCGACGCTTGAAGCGGTCCATAGATTAAAGTGCCAGCAATGATAGTCACTGTCGACGGAAGAGGTATGAAAGTCACTTGCAAAAACGACAGCATAACAAAGCCAAAGCGTCCCCAGAACCCCCATGAGAGAATGATATTTTGCAGTTTCTCGACCGAATTTATCTGCTCCCAAACGCCCGTCCAGTTAAGAATATAGTAGGCTAAAACAACAACTGCAGCAATAATCACGCAGACAAGAATCGTCCTTAAAATTTTTGCCTTAAGCGAAAGTTCTTTTTCTTCCTTTTTAACTTTCTTTTTCTCGCTCATAATAATATATTATACTTTTTTTGCATAAAGTTGCAAAGCAATATGAATATTTTTTCATTTGAAATCAATTATTTTGAAAATAAACGATTTTTGGCGAAAAAATACACGCAACTTTCTTGAATTTTACTGGAAAAATTTGATATTTTAGGGCTAAATTTTAGTCAATCTTTCTCGCGCGCTATCTTCGTTCTTTTTAGTCACCTTTTGCGGACTACATATGGAGACCTCACTTGCTGGCAATGTCATACCCACGCCTAGTTCTTCCACGCCTTCCATAACTATACCGTCTTGAGGCTGATAAAAGTCGTGGCGTATCTCCTTTTCTTCCACAAACTCGCCGTCTTTATAATATCGTAGATATCCCTTGCTCTCATAGCCCTCCTTTGGCCATTTCACACGATAAAATTCGCCCTTATAGAGAATTTTATTCGAGTATTCGCCCTTGGTGTCAGGTATGATTTTGTCGCCGTTATGCGGTAAAACTTTGACAAGTTCGGCGCGTCTTTCAATCGTCATTCCATCCATGCTTGACCCATAGATTTCCACTGTGACCTTTTCTTCATCGGCGGAGGTTTTGATATAAATCGGCTTGTCGAGATTGTTGGTGAACACTAGGTCGCAGTAACTTCCTGAAACCATGGCGTCAAAGGAAAGTGGAACATATGAGGCAGGAAGCGAGTGATGATACACTTGGTCGATTTGAAGCCCAGCAAGTAGCAGTGCGTTGTAGAGTGTGGTCGACGCCTGGCACACGCCACCGCCCACTCCGTCAACATAGACACCACCATAGATGATGTGTGCGTTTTTGTAGCCATTGTCCTCAGTCCTTGCGCCTGTTGTCTCATTAAAGGAAACCGTTTGTTCGCTTTCTACCACAAGTCCATTGAAACTTTCAAGCGCCTTTTTGACATTGTTCTTTCTATCTTTCGAACTTGTGGCGTAATTTGTGGAAAATTCGCTTCTTTTAACCACCGAATTTAAAAGTTCCTCTTCGTTAAACTCTGGACTAATTTCAACTATTGGAATTTCCACATTTGCCACCTTGCCACTCGTCAACTGCTCGTCAATTTCCTTGTAGAGTTCGTCGCGAAGCACTGTGACACTACTTTTACCCTTGTCGACCTGAAAAATCTGCTCTTCGTCAGGCAAAAACACCAGTTTCGCCGTCTCTTGCGACTGTTCGACCTCGCCTATGATTTCCTCTATCTTCTCGTCAACGTCGGCAAGCACACATTTATATGAGATGTGGAAATCTTTGCCATTCTTTTTAATGTCCTTCGCCTTGCTCAAATTTTGAAAATAGTTGCCAGTTCTGCCGTATTCCGCTACCTTTTTTATGTATGGTTCAATCTTATTTGTCACCTCAAAATCGGAACCTTTAAGTTGCCACTCCTTGTCGCCATACGAGAGATTTATCTCAATATCACTTCGACTCTTCAGCATGTCCGTGAGCACCACATTTTCTGCTTCCGCCATGGTCATATCGCCAACATCAATGCCGTTAATCTTGGTGTTTTCGTAAAATTTAGTGTCGCTTGTCAAGGAATTGACAAAGAAAAATTGGCAGACAAGTAGACATCCAACCGCCACCGCCGAAACCGAGAGAAACCAAAGAAAACCGCTCTTTTTCTCCCTTTTCTTCATTTTCTCTGCCACAACCTTTTTATCTTTCTTCTTATTCATGTGTTTATTATGTTTCAATTTTTAAAATATATTTAAATCACATAAAAAACAACAAAAACTCGTGAAAATAAATCTATTTTAATGCCGATTCACGCCTGCCTGCATTTTTAATTTTTTAAGTAGATATTCCCATTAATATATATTTGAAATTACACAGAAAAATATATAAAAAATATATTTATTTGACTGCAATTTGATTATTAAAAAGGCATATCAAGTTTGATATGCCTTTTTGAGTTTAATATTCTTACCAAATGAATCGGTCTGCACAAGTGCCACAAGTTGACGATATGTTTGTCACACCAGTATGAGCGTGACTCTGCGATACTCCGCTTGAAGAGTGTGCGACACGTGCGCGAGATGTGTAGGAGTAAGTAATCGAACCGCTGGTCGCTCTGCCGACAAGTCCGCCTATCTCAGAGTTCTCTGTGTTAGACTTTCTCTCGTAGCATGTATCGATTGTGGAGTTATTAAGATTTCCTGCAAGGTCGCCAGCGTAGCCTGCTTCGTCGGATGAATTTTCTACTGCATCTTCAATCATCACATTGAGAATTGTGTAGCGAGTGCTGTTATTCCCTAATGCGCTATTTGTGTAAGTCCCACTAGCCTTATTTATGCTTGCCACGCTTGTGCCATTTGTTAAGAAAATGCCAGTTCCTGAAGCTTGTTCTTCCATCAAGGTGGTTGTTCCGTCATACACACCCACTCGCTCCAAGGTTGTGTCGTTGCCATAGCCGATAACCGCGCCCACATTTCCTCTTCCGCTGACTGAAGAGTTCATAAGAGTGAGGTTTTTGATTGTCGCTCCGTCGGTGTAGCCAAACAAGCCCATATCCACCGCATTTCCGCCTGCAATGTTCATATTTTCAATGCGATAGTATCCGCCATCATAGACACTTTCAAATGGATTGCTCTCAGTGCCAATCGGCAACATATATCCGCCCTCAAAGTCAATGTCCGCCGTTTGAACAATCTTCTTTGCAAGTGGTAATCCTTGGCAATACATACGATAGGCAATATTTAGTAAGTCCGTCGAACTGTCAACTTCCCAAATACTTGCGCTGTAGTTTATGCTGTTGTCGCTATTTAAAATGTTGTTGTTAATTGTGAATTCTTCCTTGAAATTAATTGATATAACCACGCTTGAAGTGTTGTTTGTCGGTATCATTTGGAAAGAGTATTCTCCGCTTTCTGACAGCACGCTATTTCCTATTGATATATTGTCAAACGAATAGAAAGTTGTCTGTCTTGTCGTTTGGTTGTAATAATACACCAACTTATCCGTCACAGAAATATCTATCATTTCAAAAGGATCGCAACTTAAACTTACGCTATACCCACTTGCATTTCTGCCTTCCGCCGTGAAAATGTATTCATCGCTAAGTTCTGGCATAGAGAAGGTTCTTGCCGTTCCATTCACCGCCGTTCTGATTGTCACAGTGTATGGATTTCTTACATGGAAAAGGCTGTAAAGTGTTATCGTGTAGCCCTCTTGACTGAAATCTCCATACCTTTCCATAAGATCCAATAGCGTGGTGGTGCCATAATATTGTTCACCTGCCTCTCCCAATGTGTAATCATATGCATAATAATTGCTTGTTAGTCCACGATAGCCAACAATCGGATTCTTCTCCACCCTAGACACAACTTGATTCAAGGTGCTTGCGATCGAGACTTGTCCGCCACCAACGGTTTGTGTTGAGTATTCTATTATGTTTTTAAAATCTATTATATCACTATAGTAACTTTCTAATGGCGAAGATATGTCAAACATAAAATAGGTTGTGAATGTTGCATTAAAAGGTATTCTGCTCACAGGTGCCGTCACATCGCCAAATGTCGCATTAGTCTTAGATATTAACCTGCGGTTATATAGATATGTCTCTCCAACCAAAGTTCCTAATTCGTATTCGCCTGTTTCATAGTCCTCGTATGCATCTGCTATTTGCAAGTAGTAATGATATGTATATTTCGGACCTTCAAATCTATGGAAAGTAATAACCGTGGTTGACCCTGGCTCTACACCTGCACCTATTAAAAATTCAATCAGGTTTAATTCCACAATCCTTCCCGCAAGCGTCAACCCTTCGGCATTGTTGGCTAGGCCCACAGTGCTCCAGTATCCGCTCTTGCCCTCCGAAAATTCTGCCACATACTGCACATTTCCAGGCATCGGATATTCAAAGTAGTCACTGCCATAACTTAGTTCCAAGACATTTGTTGGCACCCTGCTAGTGTCACCAAATTCAAAAAAATTCAAAGTGTAGTCATCTCTAACAGCAAATTCATAATATCCGTCTTTAATAGTCAGTGCTCTTTCGCCATATCCATATATATAACCTTGCTCACCACTGCCATTTTGTGCGTTCTTATCATATCTTACATCCAAATTGTAGTTTAGTGCAGTTCGCGTAAACACAGCATAGAAGGTGTAAGCAAACTCCAAAGTCGTTGTATCTCCACAATCTATGTCTTCTGAACTTGCCTCATCGTTTAAATCTACCACAATGTCGCTTATAACAAATTGATATGAGATTCTAGAATAATCACTTTCATATTCAACTGCCACTCGCATTCCCAAGTCACCGAAATCGTTAAACATTTTATCTAGCCTATCCGCAACATTTCCATTGTTATAATCTCGCTCGGTGTATAACCCCAAAACTTCAAAGTTTTCGGCTGGTAGCAACACAATCCTTACGACTGAATCCATGCTCCACACAGTTTCTTCGGATAATAGCTCATCATCAACATATATTTCAACATCTCCACCAACAATTTCAGTTTCTTCAGAGCCTTCCTCGGTTTCATCTTCCACTTTTGTCATTAATGACAAATCTGTAAGTTTTTCCTTACCTTGATAAAACTCTTCACTATATTTTGTTATCACACCAAAATCTGAATATATCACTTCACTTATTTTTCTCAATTCAGGCACTATGGTTATATCTGTAAAATTTTCATCATAAGTGCCAGAACCAAACAATAAACGATATCTTTCAGAACAATTGCCGCCATATCTTATCTCATCTCCTAAATTTCCGTCATTACTAGTTTTATAAATTCTGTATCCATACTTATCATAACTACTATTAATTATAGGAAGCGAAAATGTTTCTGTATAGATAGTTGAATAATAAGTGTAAGTTGCTGTTGGCTTATCGTAAGACAATCCATTGCCCGAATGATCTATGCTTATACCAACATTTTCTATTTTTATGTCGCCATTATCCAATAATCGAATTTGTATATCCATTCGTTTTATATAGAACGATAATGTTATATAATCTTCATCTAGTCTGTAAGCCTCAATGCCTGTCCAAGTTGCCCTTTGGGTGTCTTGATCATAACTATTACCTAAAATCCCCTCAGTTATTACAAATTGATTTCCTATAAACATGAACTCGTCTTCTTTATCAATAACGTCCTCGTTCCAGCCTACAACGCTTGTAAAGACTGAGTCATATTCTACTCCCATTCGCCCATCGGAAGCTATATACGCCACATTATCCACCGTTGTATCACCATAACCAGCAATTGAACCTATAACAACGTTTATGGGTGCGTCAATAAAATCAATCGCCACAGCAGATATAGAATCGTTTATAGCCCCTGTCGGCTCATTTTTCTCCCATGGCCAAAAAGGTTCTGTATATACTCCCATTTTTCCAACTAAACCACCTATATAAAACGTCATAGTACACAATCTATTATGAAGATCTGTATAATTATAAGCTTTTTGCACGAACTTACCATAATTTACACATCGATGTATCTGAGCATATTCATTGACGTTGGTAGTGCCAGGATCTGCGTAACCAAGAATTCCGCCTTTATATCCAGGCGAAATACCCGCTATATAAACACCATCCCAATCTGTTTTGAATCCTCCGATTTGCCCATAGTTGACACAATCTTCTATTATAACATGCCCTTCTGCGTAACCCAAAATACCTGCCATATAACTATTCTGTATAAATGAATTATCATATGTTTGCTTGCTTATATGTCCTATTATCGTGCCTTCATTTACACACTCTCTTATTGCTGACACACTTGCATCGCTATTAACCATATAGCTACATATTCCACCTAGAGATAAACTCCAATAGTCTCCAAACACTTCAATATCGACTTGAGATACACAATTCTCGATTACTGAATCTATTGCCCTACCAACTATACCGCCGACTAATACTTTATCCATTTCGCTTGTTTCTGTTTGTAAGCGAGTTATTCTAATATTACCCGATACTGTTAAATCATAAATATGTGCATTGGTAATATCCCGAAATATCCCAATAGCAAAATGTCCTGCAGTTCCATCTGGTTCCCAATAAAAAGAATCGGCATAATTACAATTTAGAGAAGTAATTGCGTATCCATTGCCATCAAATGTGCCTTGAAAATACTCTATTGGATCCCAATAATAAGAACCATCAATAGCTAAACTAATATTATTTATAAGTCTACAAGTACCTGTAAAAGGCGTTCTTCCATTATCCCTATAGTAATTCCCTAGCCATATAAGATCATGCTCAGAATCTATTAAATAAACCCCATCTTCATCCTGTTCTGGAGCATCAAGCCAGTCTTCGCTTTGCATATCATCGTCGCTAGTGTTATCAGTTTCAAAGTCTTGTTCTTCGCCAGTGTCGGCGGAATTATCAGCATTACCTATGCCGTTCTCTAGATTAGAGTCGCCGTCGGTGTTCTCTTGATTTTCGTCATCGGTTGAGGCAGAGTTATCGTCGTCTATCGTCTCTTCTTGGCTTGTGGTGGCAAGAAGATTGGAATAGTTTATTAAATTAATAGAGCATAGTGGAATGATTGCCACAAGTAAGAGGCACACTATGCTCATATAGAACTTTTTATTAAATATATTCTTCATATGTTTATTGTAACTAATTTTTGCAAAAAATGTCAAATTATTTTTATATTTTATCTAAATATAAAAAATTAACATAAAATTGCCTTAAAAATTCCACTTTTCAACCTCTTGAAGAAGTGCCTCGCGTTCGTTTGGAAGTTTGCCGTCGAAAACAAGGCTTAGAAGGTGGTAGAGAATTCGGTTGTAACTTCGGTTGTCAATCTTAGGGAAATTGGTCTTGATGTCGTCCTTATTAATCTTCAAGTCATTGACGCGGATGTTGAGACCATAGCGGATGATATACTTATAGAAAAACATATACTTGTTCATCGTGTGTTTACTTTTTTTGGCAAGCAGTGGAAAGATAACGCCGACATCGTCGAAATATTTAAAGAAATATTCCTTATTTTTCATCTTGCGAAGCGCGTTATAGTAGCCAGAAATGTATATGAAAACCTTTTGGAATTGTTTGGTGTTAAAGCCGAGTTGTTTTTTCAAAAATACCTCTAAAAATGTCTCCAAACATTCCGGTTTTGCAGTGTCGATGATGTCGATAAATAGCCCTAAAATGCGGTCATCCACCTTTTTCACCATCTTATACTTAACCTTTTTGAAAGGCAAGCCAAAATATTGCCAAACACCAAGTCGATTTAAAAGCATAAGTGCCTTCATGTAGTCACTTTTAATCTCTTTGTAGCGCTTGTCGCAGTAAACAATCTTCTCAAGTTCTGCAAACTTTCTAGATGCCGACAAATCGCCGATATTTTTCGCCATTAAAAAGGCTTGTTTTAAGGTCTTTTTTTCGATTTTAAGATTTAATTCGCCGACAATTCTGACCATTCTCAAAATTCGCTCGCCGTCATAGTTTAAGACCTCTTCTGGTGAACCGATACAGCGGAGTATCCTCTGTTTTGCGTCCACCACACCTTGATAATAGTCGACTATCTCGTCTCGGTTTATATTGTAATAAATCGCATTGATTGTGAAATCTCTACGCTTAGCGTCCTCGCGAATATCCGACGTTCGCTCCACTTTCACTGGGCAATGCTTGCCGTTTTCTGGATAAAAGTCCTTTCGAAAAGAGGTAAATTCATAGTTTTCCGAGCCCTTGCTGATTGAAATAGAATTATACATCGAATTTTTGATCTTGACCTTATAACCGTTCTGTTTCAAAATATCAATAATCTCGTCGATGTCGACATCGCTGGCAAGGTCCACATCTCCGCCCTTTATGCCCATAAGGCAGTTTCTGACATATCCGCCCACAACATACAAGTCCTTAGGAAAGATTTTGGAAAGTTTAATTAAATTTGCTGAAACAGGAATAAACATACATCCTCCAAATGATGAATAGATTATAATAAATATTAAATTAAAAAATAATAAAAGTCAAGAAAATTGATTTAATAATTGACAAATCGGAGAAAAATAATTATATTATTTAATAATGAAAAATAAAAAATTTAGAAGTAAGAAACAAAATGTGAATGATGTTCCTGTGGTTCGCTATCAAACCGATGTCGAGCATGGTCTATCTGAGGAACAGATTGTCGAGAGAAAGGAGCATAAACTTGTCAACGACACAAAGATTAAAACTTCCAACTCCTATCTTTCCATAATCTGCAAAAACATCTTCACAATCTTTAACTGCATTTGGCTTATCATCGCGGTGGCGCTTATCTGCGTTCAAGCGTGGGGAGATTTACTCTTTTTGTTTGTGGTTATCGCCAACACCGCAATTTCCATAATTCAGGAGATTAAATCTAAAAAAGTGGTGGAAAAACTTTCGCTTGTCACTGCGCCAAAGGTCAAAGTGATAAGAACTGGGCTTCTTCAAGAGGTAAAGGGCGACGATTTACTGCTTGATGACATCATAATCTTAGAAAATGGCAATCAAATTCCTGCCGACTGCATAATCGTCAGTGGAAATGTGGAAGCAAACGAAAGTTTACTTACTGGCGAAAGTGACTCAATAAAGAAAAATATCGGCGATGTGCTTCTTGCAGGCTCCTTCCTGGTGTCTGGACAGTGCTACGCCCGCGTTGACAAGGTGGGAAAAGACAACTACATTCAAACAGTTGCCGAGCGCACCAAGGACTTTAAACCGCAGACCTCCAACCTTTTTAAAGATTTGAACAACCTGATTAAAGTCATCATCCTAATTTTGATTCCAGTTGGAATTTTGACCTTCTTCAAAGAGAGCGTGCTTTTAGGCTCGTCCATCACAGACTCCATCACAAGCACAAGCGGAGCGCTCACAGGCATGATACCAGCGGGCATGTATCTTCTCATCACTGTGGGACTCTCTGTCGGCGTCATCAAACTTGGTAAGAAAAAGACGCTCGTCAAAAATCTCTACTCGATCGAAATGCTCGCGCGTGCCAATTTGCTATGCCTTGACAAAACTGGCACCTTAACCGACGGCACTATGAATGTGGTGGATGTCGTTCCTTTCGACACCAAAAAGTCGAAATTAGAAAATGTTATGAAAACAATCTTACAACATCAAAAGACCATGAACGCCACAAGCATCGCACTTCTACAACACTACGGCAAAGACACCGAGAGCGTGGTTAAAGAGGTTGTCGAATTCTCATCGCAACGAAAATATAGCGCCACCACCTTAAAAAACGGCAAAACTTACTATCTCGGTGCGCCAACCTTTTTAAAATGCCCAATCTCGCCTGAGCAAAAGAAGATTATGACAAGCAATATGGAGAAAGGACTCCGCGTGATTGGAATTTGCGAAACAGACAGCGCCTATGACGAGAAAGTGGCAGGTAAAAATGGCAAACTTATCGCCTTCTTCATCTTAGAGGATCATATTCGAAAGGACGCGGTTGAGACGATTGACTGGTTTAAGAAAAATAATGTGAAAATTAAAATCATCTCTGGCGATGACGCGATAACCGTTTCAAAAATTGCCATGCGTGTAGGCGTTGAGGGCTATGATAGATATGTTTCACTTGAAAATGTCAGTTTGCAGGAGGTCGCACAACTTGCCAACAAATTCACCGTGTTTGGCAGAGTGACACCAGAGCAAAAACATATCCTAATTAAAACCTTGAAAAATCAAGGCAACACTGTGGCAATGACCGGCGACGGCGTCAACGACACGCTGGCACTTAAGGAAGCGGACTGTTCCATCGCTATGGCTGACGGAAGCGAAGTGGCAAGAAATATCTCGCATCTCGTTCTTCTTGAAAGCAACTTCTCCGCTCTTCCAAGCATTGTGAAGGAAGGCAGACAGATTGTCAACAACGTGCAGAAATCATCCGTTCTTTATCTTATGAAAACACTCTTCACCATTATGCTTTGCGTGACAACACTGGTGCTGGGAATATCCTACCCATTCACACCGAGACAACTACTGCTACTTGAGATGTTTGTGATAGGGCTTCCGTCCTTCATCCTGACCTTCCAACCGAACGACGACATCATACGCGGAAATTTCATCCCACAGGTCTTGAAAAAATCAATTCCGTGCGCACTAATCTTGTTTATCAATGTGCTTGTGGTGGTGCTACTCAATGCCAACACCGACACGCTGTCGCCTGACGAATTTTCCTCGCTCTCCACTCTTTTGGTGGTGCTGACAGGCTACATCAACCTTGTGTGGACGTGCTGGCCACTTAACAAACTTCGAACAATATGCGTCACACTTTCCGGCGTTTTGATTGCTGTGGCTCTTGCCAGCATGAGTAGGTTCTTTGGTATCACCACCTATTCTCCTCATGTTGTCATAACTCTTCTTGCCATGCTCTTAACTACCATTCTTGTTATCGTGCTTGCCTTCTATATCAAAGAATGGTATATGCACAAAAAATATGGCTTAACACCAAACGAGAAAGGCGTCATTGAAGTTCCTGCGGACGAACTGACTGGCGAGACCGAGTTTGATAAGAAATTTAATAAACTCTTAAGCAGTTTCAATCGTAAAAAGAAGAAAAAAGACGAAATTGCACCAGTCAGCGAAGAGCAAGTGGAAGAACTCTTAGAGAACCTAAAAGCAAGCGGAAAGGCACACCTAGGTGAAGATAAAGACAACGAGTTTTTGATTCGTCTTGACAAAAGAAAAATTAAAAGATAAAAGCATATCGTTTTGATATGCTTTTCTTGTTAATTTATCTTTTTTGTTGATTTGTATTTAAGTTATTAAAAATAGTTATTATTTATTATCTTTAATTTTAAATTTTTAGTATTTTTGATATGTTTTCAATATTATTTTTTTGTTTCTTTTAAAAAAACTTCACATAAAATTTAACCATTTTTGCTAATTTAACAAGACAATCAAATTTTAGTGATTTCATAGCCGTCGCGCGTGTCTTTCACAAGATAGCCCTTGCTTTGAATTTCGTCGCGGAGACTGTCCGATAAAGCAAAATTTTTCTCTTTCTTCGCTTGCCAGCGCTTTTCCGCCAAATCTTTTATCTCGTTTGGAATATCAATCTTCATTTTTTCGTCAACTTGGCTTATGAATGTTTTAGGATTTTCCTTAAATAGACCAAGAAGAGAATATGTGTTTATCACGCTATTCAAGGTTGTCATCACACTTTTATCGCCATTTTTTATCTTTTCTTTCGCGTCTTTGAAGATGTTGAATAGATAGGATATTGCCTTTGATGTGTTCAAATCATCGCGCATAGCGTCATCAAAATTCTCGCCCACGCTCGCGTCCACGCCAGAAAATTTTCCAAACTTATCTTCCGCTTCGCTCAAAACCTTATAGAAATTGTATAGATGCTTTTCCGAATCCTCAAAAAGTTTATCTGTGATGTTTATGTCGGTGTGGTAGGAATTTTGAAGAAGAGCAAACTTGATAACTTCGATATGATAGTCTCTTCTTAAGTCTTTCATAAGCAGTGAATTTCCCAAACTCTTACTCATCTTCTGCCCGTTCACGCGGATAAGCCCATTGTGTATCCAATATTTCGCAAAAGGCTTGCCTGTCAAACTCTCCGTCTGTGCAATCTCGTTTTCGTGATGTGGAAAAAGTAAATCTCTTCCGCCACCATGTATATCTATTTGCTCGCCAAAGGTCACATAGTTCATAACTGAGCACTCGATATGCCAGCCAGGTCGCCCCTTACCCCATGGCGACTCCCAGTATGGCTCGCCCTCTTTTGCCGATTTCCAAAGTGCAAAGTCAAGTGGAGACTTTTTGAACTCGTCATTCTCAATTCTCACGCCGTCAAGCGCTTCTTCCGTGCGCCTGCCTGATAGTTTTCCATATTCCCTAAAGGTGTCCACAGAAAAGTAGACATCGCCGTTAGGTGTTGAATACGCCTTGCCTTTTTCAATAAGTTTAGAGATAAATTTAATCATGTCAGGAATGGTCTTTGTCGCATAAAGCCAAACATCAGGCTCGCCGATTTGAAAAGCCTGCATTTCCTTATCTATCTCTTCAATCATCTTTTCAGCATACTCGTTTGCTGGAACATGTAACTCATTCGACTTTGCGATAATCTTATCGTCAACATCGGTGTAGTTTCTGGCATAGATGACCTTATAGCCTTCCTTCACGAGAAATTTTCTCATTATGTCGTAAATAAGTGCTTGATATAGATGCCCAATATGCGCCTCCGCCGACGGAGTTATTCCGCACGCATACATCTTGACATTATGGTCATCTAATGGCACAAAATCTTCCTTTTGTCGCGAGAGAGAATTGTAAAATTTGATATTTTTGTTCATAAAATTCCTTTAAAAAGTTAAATTTATTAAAAAATTAGATATTTCATTATATTTTATCTATTTAAAATTGTATTTTTCAATTTGATTATTTGAAATATTTTCCATTAAAATGTTTTTGAATTTTTTTCTAATTTAAAAAACATATTTTGACACAAACTTATGCAACTACGCCTTAAATTTTCTTATTCAAATAATAGTTTAATTGTTCAATCGCCTTGTCGACGTCGTGGTTATCATCATTAAAATATTTGTTTAGTTCATTTTTGTAACACTCAAGTTCATTTTTGCCTTTTTCGGTCAAAAAAAGCATGCGATTGCGCTTGTCTAACTCACCTTGCTTTGCGATTATCACACCTTCTTCTTCCAACTTTTTGCTCATAAGGGCAAAATTGCTCTTTTTCACGCCGAGTTTTGAGATAATCATGCCAACGGACAAGTTTTGATATTCACTGACGAAATACAAAAACTTCATCCTTAAAAGGTTGTTTTTCGCAAAATGCTTAGTTATGTTTTCAAGTAGTGCTTCTATCTCAAGCAGTTTATCAATGTTTTTCATAATACTTTTATTATAACAATATCCCCTTTTTTTTGCAACTAAAAAACCATTATATTAAAAAATCATCAACAATTTTTCATTTTGCTTGCATTTTAAGCGCCAGTTTTTTAAAATATAAGCATGGCATTAGTTGGAACTATTGAAGATATTGTCTTTCGTAATGAAGAAAATGGCTACACCGTGGCAAAACTTGAAAAAGACGGCTCACTTGTCACAGTGGTGGGCAAGTTTATTGATGTTAAAGTGGGCGCAATGGTCACTTTGGAGGGTAAATTTGAGCGCTCAAAGTTTGGCGTGCAATACGCCTTCACATCCTACGAACTCACACAGCCAAAAACCATTGCAGGTATTGAAAAATATTTGGGAAGCGGACTCATCCGCGGTGTCGGGCCGATAACGGCAAAGCGCATTGTGGAGACCTTTGGCACGGACACACTGGAAATTATGGAATACGCGCCTGAAAAACTCGCTTCCATAAAAGGTATAAGCGAAAAGAAGGCGCTTGAAATTGGTATGAGTTACCGCGAGCATAAGGAAGTGGAAAACACGATAATACTTCTCCAGTCCTACAACATCTCCACAAATATGGCGCTGAAAATCTATAATGTCTACCACGAAAAGACAGCGGATATCGTCAAAAACAACCCATACAAACTGATTGAAGACATCGACGGCATCGGCTTCACCACAGCGGATAGAATTGCAAAGAACATCGGCATCCCTTCCGACAGCACTTTTCGTGTGCGCGCAGGGCTTATCCATGTGCTGAAAACAAGTTGTGAAAAGAATGGAAACACCTATCTTCCCAAAAATATGCTCTTTAATGAGGCATCAAAAGCGCTTGACCTATCATATGAAGAGAACACCGACCTATTTAACAACACCTTTGACACGCTGTGCCTAGATAAGACCTGCGTCACCCTTTGGAACGACAATGTGGAAATTGTTATGCTTTCACGATATTACTACTACGAAAACTCCATCGCACAAAAACTCACTTGGCTTAAAAACGTCAGCAAAAGTGTGGACATCGATATTGATGCGGACATACAAAACTTTCAAGAGCGAAACAAAATTGAACTCCACGAAGAGCAGATTAAGGCGATTAAAGGCGCGGTTAATAACGGCGTGTATGTGATAACAGGTGGGCCAGGAACAGGAAAGACCACGATAATTAAGTGTATTTTGGAGATTTTTGAGAATATTAAACTCCGCGTTGCGCTCGTTGCGCCAACAGGTCGCGCATCCAAGCGTATGAGTGACAGCACAGGTCGTGAAGCAAAGACCATTCATAGACTACTTGAGGTCAATGTGATAAAGATCGACGAAAGTTACTTTATGCATAATGAAAGTAACCCACTTAAAGTGGATGCTGTGATTTGCGACGAGGTGTCCATGGTGGACTGCGCTCTTATGTGCAACCTTTTAAAGGCACTCCCGCGTGACTGCAAACTCATCCTTGTTGGCGATAAAGACCAACTCCCAAGCGTTGGCGCTGGCAACGTGCTTGCCGACATATTGGGAAGCGGAACAATTCCATACTGCATGCTGACAAAAATCTTCAGACAGGGCGAAAAAAGTTTGATTATCACAAACGCCCACCTTATAAACGATGGCAAGATGCCACTTATCGACAACACCAGCACCGATTTCTTCTTTGAAAGCAAGGGCGACCCAGAGAGCATCAAAAACACGATTGTCAACCTTGTCACCACCCGCCTTCCAAAATTTCTCAAAACCGATCCGCGTGAAATTCAAGTGCTTGCGCCGATGAAGGCTGGAGTGTGCGGAATTGAAAGTTTGAATAGAACCTTGCAAGAGGTCATCAATCCGCCTAGCCCAAACAAACCGCAAGTTGAGGTTGGACAGACGATTTTTCGGCTCGGCGACAAGGTTATGCAGATAACAAATAACTATGACCTTGAGTGGAAAAAGTTTGGAAAATACGCCGACGAACTCGGTCAAGGTGTGTTTAACGGAGATATTGGCTATATCACCCTTATCGACCAAAATAGTGGCGAGGTCAATGTGGAGTTTGAAGATGGCAGAAACTGTTTGTATTCTCGCCCAGACCTACTCGACCTATCCCTGTCCTACGCGATAACCATTCACAAAAGTCAGGGCTCGGAGTTTGACACGGTCATTATTCCAGCGATTGCAGGGCCAAGCATAATCTTAACACGAAACTTAATCTACACCGCAGTCACTCGCGCAAAGAAGATGGTGGTGATAGTCGGCGAAAAGCAATATTTAAAGCGCATGGTGGCAAATAAATACACAGCAACTCGCTTCACACTCCTAAAAAAACTACTTATCACCGCCGAAGAGAAAATGGCAAAGTTATTCGATGAAAACTAAAGAGAAAACAAAAAATTTAACAAAAGTGATAGACAATTTCTTAAGGTTGATTTTTCCGCCTGATATCAAATGTATCTTCTGCGGATGCGACATCAACCACTTTTATGACCGCCCATTTTGCGACAAGTGCGCTAAAACCTTGAGTTTTAACATAGGCAACCGCTGTCGAATTTGTGATGAGCCGATTGAAAACGAAGCGATAATTTGCGACAACTGCCAAAAACGCAAGCATTATTTCAAACACGCCTATTGTCCGTTTGTATATAAGGATAAAGTGAGAGAAAGTTTGCTTTCCTATAAAATGGACAACAAACGCTATCTCTCGCTCGCCTATTCGATTATGATAACAAAATATATCGGCGAGGACATCAAAAATTTTGACGTGATAACCTTTGTGCCGATGACAAGAAAGAGAGAAAAAGAACGCTCTTTCAACCAGTCAAAACTGCTCGCCGAAGAAATCGGCAAGATTGTCAAACTTCCAGTTGTTGAATGCTTGAAAAAGAATTACGACACAAAAGAGCAAAAAGAATTAAACTACAAAGAGCGATTGACTAACCTTGACAATAAATTTTCGGTCATCAACAGCGAAAAGATAGAGGGCAAGAAAATATTACTTGTCGACGATATAATAACCACCTGCGCCACGGTCGACGCCTGCGCAAAACTTCTTTCAAAACACGCCAGCGAGATTTCCGTCTGCGCCGTCGCACGAAACAAACTCCACAAAAATATAATTGATAGGATTTAAAATTTTTTATATAAAATTGATAGAAATAGAAATTTATATCATCTATATTACTCACGCCTTGCAAAAATAAACAAAATAAAAAACACTAAATAATAAATGATGGAAATAATAAAAAATTAAAAAAATAGCGAAAAATTGCATTTTTTCGCCATTTTTTAATAAAAAATTGATTTTTTTGATAATTTTTTGCATTTTTTGTTATTTTTTCTTTTTTTATCATCTATCTTCTACTTTCTCTACTTTTGATTTATTATCTATTTTTTCCTTTTGTTTTTATAAACATTTTGATTTTGTAAACCGCAAACTTATCGCACTCTGCAACTCCCTATTTTTCCTCTTTGAGCAAAACCTTTTCTTCCACTTTTTCATCCTTTTTCTCTAGTTCCTTTATTTGCACTTTAAGGATGTCGGCGCGCTTGATGTTGTATTTTGAAAAGATGATGATTGCCAGCGCTATCGCAATGCTACTTCCAAAGAAAACAATCTTCCCTAAACCCGCTTGAACGGATAACGCCTGCAGTGGCATGGTGGAATCAAACTTGATTAAATCTAATAGCACGCCGATAATGAGAAGCGTTATCGAGTTTGTAAAATTGTAGGTAAAGGTGTAGTAGCCAGTGAAGCGCCCTGCGTTATTCTCCTTCGTCTTATACTGCTCCATTGTCACCACATCGGCATACATCGAGTGTGGCAGAGAGTAGAGCGCGCCCGAGCCGAGCCCGCAGATAAAGATACACGGAAGCACAAACCAAAAGATGAAATCGCTTGTGCAGTAAGTGCGAAAAAGGAAGGTGACGCTGGTCAGCGCAATGCCGACAAGTAGCAGGCAAAGCGCAAAGATGAGAGTCTGTTTCTTATCATATTTTTTTACCAAATTCACCCAAATGAGTTGCGAAAGAATTGCTCCGCCGAAGAGACATATCATGATAACTGAAATTTGCGTGGAAGAAAAGTGGTAGCAGAATGTGAAAAGGTGCATACCGACCGAAGTTATGAAAATCGACGCAATAAGCGAAACGGAATAGCCCAGCATGACCGTTCTAAATTCTTTCTTTTTAAGCGTTTCCACATATCCGCCTATTATCTTTTTGAAACTATGCTTTTCTTTCGTTTTCCCCTCTTCTTCCACTGCACTTTTATCATAATTTGGCATGGAAATCACTCGCTTTCGCGTTCCGAACACCGAGATAAGTCCGCAGATGATGACAAGCGCGGAATTGACAAGCGCGATATAGATATATCCTTCCTTATTAAACTGCGTTTGGACACCGATGCTTGCCGATGGCATAAAGATATACATCAAAATACTCGGCATGATCATGCCCAAGATGTAGAAAACCGACTTGAAACTTTGCATCTTCGTTTGGTCGTTGTAGTCTGGCGCGATGTCGATACAAAGTGCGGAATATGGCGTGGCGAAAAAGGTGTTGAAGGTCTCTTGCAATAGTAAAAATCCCATAAGCCAAAGAATGGCAAGGTTTGAGCCCTTTTCAATAGGACATGTCCAAAGAAGAATGTTGCACACCGCAAGCACAAAAGAAGCAATCAGCATATGGAGAAGGCGCCTGCCAAAAAACTTGTTTTTTGTTCTATCCGACAGATAGCCGATGATTGGGTCAGACACGCCGTCCCAAAGCGAAGTCAAGGCGATTGTCGCACCCACCAGCACCCCAGAAAGCCCCATAACACTTGTGGCAAAGAACATGATAAAGGAGTTGACAGTTTGTCCCATACTGCCATAGCCTAGATTTCCAATTCCATAACAAAGTTTTGTCCAAAACGACAGTTTCTTCTTTTCCACAAAGTAGTATATGAAAGAAACCGCCTTTTTTAGAATTTTAATTTTTAAAACTAGAATTGAAGTAAAAATCGCAAAAAAATAACAAAATTTGACATTTTTTCTCTTTTTTAAGCATTTTTTTGTGATTTTTCTTAATTTATTAATTTTTACTTATAATTTAAACAAATTTAAAAATTATTTTTTAAGATATTTCTTAAAATTTATCTTCTAAAATCCAACACTTATAATAATGTTAAAACAAAAAGAAGAGGATTAGTAATTCTCCTCTTCTGCTCTTTTTTGTTCTTTCTTTTTCTTCTTTGCTTCAAGTTTTTTCTTTTTCTCTTCTGCCTTGTCTACAACCTTGGCTCGCACCAAAGTTTCTGCAATTTCAAACCTATTTTTCATCACAGGCACAAGTTCCTTGCAATATCTTTCAATGACCGCCTCGATATGCTCGCGCTCTTTTTCATAATCAGGATCGTCTTCCATTTCCAGCGAGAAAATGCGCTTTTCTCCCTTCCTGCCACTTCTCAAATCGCGAATACTTAGATTTTCAAAAGTTGCCACCACCTCATATCCTGTTCCGCTGACAATCTTATACCTATTGCCACCTATCCCTATCCTAATATAAGGCGTCGTATGTTTGACAACGTCCACTAAGTTGATTGTGAATACATTGTTGAAGATATTGTTGATTGTGTCGGCTATCTGCACAGGAAAGTCACTAGGCTGGTCATCCTTTTCGCATTCGCCCAAAAAGGACTTTTTCTCGTGCAGTTGATAGGTGTCCGTAAGACTATTTATCCTAACAAGCGAGAAATAAACGCGCTCTGGTGTTATCTTCTTTCTCAGTTCCAACCCAACACC
This sequence comes from uncultured Clostridia bacterium, assembly GCA_944377455.1. Classification (GTDB taxonomy): domain Bacteria; phylum Bacillota; class Clostridia; order Christensenellales; family UBA1242; genus Caccovivens. Next base: position 2,941 of record CALWEZ010000015.1, on the reverse strand, counting down.
TGTGAGAAGATTTTTGTCGGTGTCGTAAACAATCTCTTCTTCTTTAATAACGCCGTCATCCACAATGCTGTAAAACCCAAGGTTATTTCTAAGTTTTCTTGTGGTCATTCGTTCGTTATCGATAATGATGTAATAGTTTTTTCTAATTGTATGGAATTTTGTCGGCTTACCCTTATCTGGTAAAAGCATACCTTCCTCCTTTTAATATTTCAATCGCGATTTAGTTAGATATATTGTAAACAAAAAAAAGAAAAAAAGCAAATGAATAATAAAAATAAAAACTGGCAATATTCCTTTCGAGGAGAAAAATATGGATTTTAATGAAAGTGTAACAAAAATTAATCTTGCAAGAGGCTTCGCTGCCGAGTGTCAGGCAGGAGCGCGCTATCAATTTATGAGCAAAATGGCGCTTAAGGACAATCAAAAATTTTTGTCCGACACCATGAAAACGCTCGCCAAAAACGAGATGGCACACGCCAAACTCTTCTATGACTACATCATAGAAAAAGGTAGTTCCAAAAATATCGCGATAGAAGCAGGCTATCCTTTCGAGTCGCCAGAACTCAAAACGTCGCTTTTGGGCGAGTCGATGATAGAACTTTCGGAAGCGAAAAACATCTATCCGTCCTTTGCAAAAATCGCTCAAGATGAGGGATTTACCGATATTGCCAAATCTTTTGAAATGGTGGCACGCGTGGAAGAAACGCACCACAAAATGCTGAACTACTTAGGCAACCTATATAAAGGTCACACCATGTATAAGAGAAACAAGCCGACCAAGTGGAAATGCTCAAACTGTGGTTTTGTGGAAATCGCAAAGGAAAGTTACAAAACTTGCCCACTCTGTCACCTAGAGCAAGGATATGTCATCATCAACCTTGAGGACACAGACGAAACAAAATGCTAATATTTTAGCATTTTTTACATATTTTTATCGTTTTTTTGCTATTTTTTTTGTTATTTTTTGACAATTTAAGTTTATTTGACTAAATTTTCAAATTTTTGCTTGTTATATCATTTCAACACTTTTAGCATTTTTTAATTATTTTTAAGACAAATTAATAATATAAAAAAGGATGCAATTTCGCATCCTTTTTCATCTATTTAGTCATTAAAAACAGCCTTGAAACTCTTGCCAAACTTAAATTTAGGTTGTTTGCATGCTGCAACTTTAACAGGCTTTTTAGTCATAGGATTAACCTTTGTTGTTGCCGCCTTTTTAACAAGTTCAAACGAACCAAAACCTGGGATGACAATTTTGTCTCCGCCTTTAAGAACGCTGACGATTGTGTCAACCATGGAATCGAAAACAATTCCTGCGTCCTTTTGTGTGCAATTTGCCTTTTCAGCAACTGCTTTAATGAATTCACCTTTATTCATAATATTCTCCTTTTTGTGATATTTAGCAATATTTGCTATCTCTATAATAGCACAATTATTCGATATTTCCAAACGATTTTAACTATCTTGCAAAAAAATCTTCCACTTGGCTGTAGTAATATTTGATAACCTCAAGCACGCGGTTGCCAAAAGAGTAGTCATAGACGAAGAGTTCCACGTTTCCAACAATATTTTCATATGACATAAAGCCATACCTTCTCGAATCAGCACTGACTGCGCGGTTGTCGCCTAAGCAGAGCGTGTAACCTTCTGGCACGCAAACATATTTAAGTCCGCTTGAAGAGATGTAATAGTCAAAATTGGAGTTTGCCATATTAAGCAAAAACTGGTCATAAAATTTGAATTCATAGGTATAGTTTCCGTCAATAAACACCGAACTTTCATCCCAAATAACATCATAACCGCTTGCGCTTTCACTTTCGATAACTTGTGCTTCGCTGTCAGAAAGCAGACTTTCCTTCTCGCCATGAGAGTTTTGCGACATCATGCTTTTAGGAATTCGATATAAATAGAAATTATCACCGCTCTTTGCAATCGTCACATAGTCACCGCTCTCCGCCACAACCCTTTTGATTATACTTTCGCTGGATGCCGAAACGCCTTCAATAACTACAATATCGCCCACCTCAATATCGTCGTAGAGATTGACATACACGGCATCCATAGCGCTGTTCTCATCGTTGTCAGCCACCTGCGCGTTGAGCGTCGGTTTCATGGATGGACCGTAGACAATATAGTAACGGTGTGTGACAACGAAATAGGTATACCATGCGAAGAAGATAAGGAAAAAGATGAGCACGATATATAAAGTTATGTGCGTCGTCAAATACCACGCAATCGACTTCGTCTCTTCCTTTTTCTTTTCGTTGTAACTTACAAAGTTATCTCCACTATATTTCAAAACTACCTCGCTATAATTAATTTTATAAATCAAATAAAACAAAAAACTCTAAAAAATGACGAAATTTTAAGAAAAAATTGCAAAAAATAGGTTTTTTTATGATTTTTTGTCAAATTTGCAATATTTTTTCTCAATTTTCCTTTCTTATCGAAAATCGACAGCCACAATAATTTTGCCTATAAAGACACAGTTCTTTGGAAAGGTTTATGCTTCTTAAATAGCCATCCTTTTTCTTAAAGGACTCTTCCAAAAACTCCACTTGCCACTTCTCCGAAAGTTCCTTCCCGACGCGATTGATGATAGGGGTGCTTTTATGCGGACTTACTGTCAGCGTCGTTCCAAAGATGTCATATCCGCCTTCCTTTGCTTTTTTAGCCGTCTCTTCTAAGCGATAGTAAAAACATTTTTCACATCGCGCACCGCCTTCCCTTTCGCCTTCCAAACCTTTAATATATTGAAGCCAACTATTTTCATCATAGTCACCATCAACAAACAGCACGCCGAAATGAGCACATACTATCTTTTCATTTTCCTTTCGCTTTTCGTATTCTTCGCGTGGATAGATATTAGGATTATAATAAAAGACAGTGACATCATAGTCATCTATAAGCCTTTCAATACACACAGTCGAACATGGTC
>CALWEZ010000014.1 GCA_944377455.1 uncultured Clostridia bacterium | reverse complement strand
AGCTCATAGGAGTAAATTCCCATAGACGGACAGCCCATGCCATGAGCCATAAAGGTCACTTTTTTTCCTTTATATAGGCCAGTGTATGCAAGCATACCTCTTGTGTCGTTGACGCATCTTGCATTATTAAGAAATTTTTCCGCCATATTCTTAATGCGGACAGGGTCACCAGCCATAATCACCACTTTTGCTATATCACTTTTCTTTGCATTCATATGTGGCGTTGCCATACCTCCTCCCTTAACAGTTAGATTATAGCACAGAAATCTATCTTTTTGCAATTTTTTTATAGAAAATATAAATAAAATTGCTTTTTTCTTTCCAAAAGGCTATAATTTTCCTATATTAAAGTTAAATTGAAAGATTAAAATTTAGCGCAAACTAAAATTTAAAACCACAAAACTTAAAAGGAGAAGATATGATAATCACGCTGACAGGAAAACCATGCAGTGGAAAAGGGACACTTGCAAAGGTGTTAAAAGATAAATATAATTTCAAAGTCTATTCGGTTGGCGAAATCTTTAAAGAAGAGGCCAAAAAACGCGGACTTTCCAGCGAAGAATTTAACAAACTTCTTTTAAGTGACCCAAAATATGACAATCTTCTTGACGAGCGCACGGTGGAGTTAGGAAAGAAATGGAAAAATGAAAATGTTGTGTTTGACAGTCGTTTGGCGTGGCACTTCATTCCACACTCATTTAAAGTTTTTCTCGACCTTGATGAAGATGAAATGGCAAAGCGCCTTGTAAATTCCGACCGCACGGGCAAGGAAAAATACACCGACATTGAAGAAGCAAAGCGCACCGTGATTGAGCGTTTCAACGCCGAAAATGTGCGCTATCAAAAGTTTTACGGAGTTGATAACACTGATATGTCAAACTACGACCTTGTCCTATCCAGCAAAAACAAAACGCCAGAACAACTTGCGGAAATCGTTTATAACGCCTACAAAAAGCATTTTAAAATTAAATAATTTCCTATCTTAATTAATAATCTCCTATTTTAAGCCTAAAAATAGGAGAAAAACCCTAATAATTTTCAAATAATTCTGTTAAAGTGATATTATAAAACCTTACTAATTTCAACAATGTTCCCATTCTTGGGATAACTTTGTTGTTTTCGATGTTTGATAGAGTTGTCTTCGAAATGCCAGTTTTTAGCGATAATTCCTTTATCGTTAAATTTTGCCTTTCTCTTAATATTGTAAAATACTTTCCGTTTGTTTTTATTTTTGTTTTCATTTTTAACCTCCGAAAGTATTTTAAAACATTTAAAAACAAAAAAGTTACAATGGGTAAAAATTCCCCTTTATTTTTTAAGTACTTGCGAAAAATATCTTAAACTTTGTTTATTCTTTTTGAAAATGTGAATAAGTTTGGTATACTTTAAAAAGTAGGAGTGTGCTATGGAAACTTGGGTTACTGTGCTTACAATTATCATTGTCCTTTTCTTTGTGGCGGTGATTGCCGTGTTTTATTATCGCGACCGAAAGAATAAGGGCGTTTCAAAATACATCTCAAAACTTATCTTTGATAAGTATAATGCCAAGGTTGATAAGATTATCAAGACGGTTGGAAGCGAGGAGCTTGAAAAAATCTTAAATGAAAGCAAACTTCAAATCGAAGAAAAAGATAAGCCAAACGAAAACTTAATCTTTGAGAACATCCGCTCAATAGATGCGGTTGAAGATAACTTTGAACTTTTGAAAAAGGTGGACACAAACCATATAGGGCAGTCAAAGGATGCACTCAATCTTTTGAAAAAGCATATCAGAATCTTTGACCTGTCGGAGTTTGAGGCTAAACCGCACAATGCCAAATGTCAGGCACTTAAAAAGTTTGAAGAAAAGTTACGCAAGGTGGAGTTAGAGGCGGACTATAAAAAGGTGCTGACAGCTACACCTTGCTATAAGTTTAACTATGTCTTTATGTTTTTAGGCAAGTGTGCGCTCAAAATTGACCTAGACAACATCTTTGCGGTGGAGATGGTGGACTATAAAAACATCGGCGTAAGGGTGTGGCTTAGCGATGAAGGCTGGACGGACTTTGACGGCACTTACGACCTAAACGAAACAAGACACGAATTTCCAAAGAGCAAGGACGAAACCGACCTTAACATCAAAGAGCAGGTATGGCAGAAAAACTATGTGCTTTCTTTCACCTACAAAGAGATGACCTACGATATCTCAAAAAGCGTGGTGCTTTTAAAAGAACAGCAGGAGTTTGATAAACTTACCAAAATTAGGACGGACACCAACTCCAAAAATACCGACAAGAAAAGTAAATAACAGTTTAGATTTATAGGTTTTTAAAATATTCAAAAAGGAAGAAAATATGTTAGATATAAAGTTTGAAATTGATAAAGATAGTTCAGCAAGAATTGTGATTTCAACAAGTCGAATGCCAACTGAATACGCTGATTATCTTTGGGATAAATATCGTTCTTCCTATCAGCAACTCCAGAGAGATGCATTTTCCAATAAGATTGACAATGAAATTTTGAAAGAACTCCAATCGCAAGCCTTTTTTGAGAAGTATTATAACGAAGCGAAAGATAATTTAAAAAGAGTGGAAAGTGCATGGAAAGAAAACAAAGACAAAATCAATAAATTTTTGAAGGATATTTTGCGAAAGGAAATTTCGTTAAAGATGACCGCCTACATATGTTCGCCTAATATGAAAATGGGCAAGAACATTAAAAATAATTGCTTTATTTGGGGACATATGGATGGGCTTGATAATGAAAACTATGACTTGGTGTATATGGTGCATGAGTCACTCCATTCGTATTTTGAATGGAATAACCTTACGCACGCAATTATAGAAAACATAACCGATGTGGAACTTGCAAAATATCTTAACAATTCAAAAAGTGGATATGCCTATCATGATTTCACACAGGACATTCATGTGAGAATTTATCCGTTTTGGAACTTATATTTGAATAGGTCGATTGAAGAAAGCAAAGAAGATATTAAGATAACTCACATTGAATACGATGTTAAAAAATATGAAAATTATAGAGAAACACTTTCAAAGATGAACATTGACGAATTAGTGGAATTTTTAAGAGATAATGTTGATAATGTTAGATATGATACCTTTTATAAAATAAAGTAAAAGCAAGTTTATACTTTTTTTGTTATTAGCCAAACCTTCTAAAATCTTTCCACAACTCTTCGTTCTTCACTTTTGCGTCGCAAACTGCACTACATTTCGTCTTTTGTCTTATGCCAAAAGTCTTACCATTTGCTTGTTTGCTCCTTTAGCGACCAGACGAAAATCGCACTTCGTTGGCGATTTTGTCGCTACTTAAAGTGGTTTTGATTTAGAATTTTTAAAACTTTCCACAACTCTTCACTGAAAGTCGCAAGACTTTCCTACACTGGAAAGCAACGCTTTCCCTTCACTCTTCACTTTACATTTGGTGTTTGCGCCAATCTTTTTGCGAATAGATAGCAAGTTTTAGGCGAAAAATTTTTAAATCGCACTTTTGTTATGAAGATATAACCTACTTTAAGACCTTTTCGCTTAAGAAAGATTTTAAAAAATATTTTAAAATTTATTGAATTATGAATTTTATAAATTTTTTGCAAAAAACACAATATCTAGTTATTTTTGTTTGACAAAAACACTATATATGTTTTAAAATAGGGGTGTAATTTGTAACAGGAGGTTAAAAATGCAAGTAGTTAAAAGAAATGGAACGATTGTCGACTTTGACCAGACGAAGATTGCAAATGCTATCGGCAAGGCTAACAATGAGGTTCCAGAGGGCGAAAGAGCGACAGATAAGGAGATAGACGAGATAATCAAAAGCGTTTTAGCGCTCAAAAAATCGCGAATTTTGGTGGAGGACATTCAAGACTTCATCGAAGAAAAACTTATGGCGTATGGGCACTACGAACTTGCGAAAAAGTATATCATATATAGATATACACGCGCGCTCGTTAGAAAGGCGAACACCACCGACCAATCCATCAAGGAACTTATCGACGGCGAAAGCGAATATTGGAACACCGAAAATTCCAACAAAAACGCTCGTATTGTCACCACGCAACGTGACTATCTTGCAGGTATCACCAGCACTGACATCACAAGAAGATTTTTGCTTC
>CALWEZ010000013.1 GCA_944377455.1 uncultured Clostridia bacterium | reverse complement strand
GTATTACAATAAAATGCCTTATATTTTATCTTTCATTTTGAATTTGGAAAATTTTATGCTATAATATTGTTGCCATTCGAGGTGTAGCGCAGTTGGTAGCGCGCACGGTTCGGGACCGTGAGGCCGTGGGTTCGAACCCCGCCACCTCGACCAAAGTTTTGCTTGTTATTTAAATTTTCTTAAAATGTGCTATATTTTATAATTTATAAATTGTTTGATTACTAAACAATTTTTTATCATTGATTACACTATTAGTGAGTTTTTATTTAATCTTTTTCTCAACTTTTTGCATATATATTTCTAGGAGTTTTTATATGCTTAAAGGACCGTGTAAGGATGTGAATATCGGCAGTATCTATGCCATAAATGGAGCGACTGAAAATTTAAAGAAGGTGAATAAGGTCTATCGTGAACTTTTGGCGGTGCTTCAGTTTTTGGATAAGAACAATAAAAAGTTTTCTAAGTTTTTTATGGCAAAGACCAAAATGCCGATAAGGGTGGAGATTGAAAAGATAAAAAAGGTGGCGCTTGGTAATTTAAATGACCTTTATGCTGACTATAATGTCTTTTTGGATAATATCGGATACTACTCATCCGTTGAAAGAGTGGATAAGTTGCCGACAGAATCTGCGGATATCAGTGATAATCCATATTTCGCTATGCTTGACGACATATTTTTGGATGAAGAAGAGAAATATTTGAGTTTGTCGGCATATTTTCATATTAAACTTGACGCCGTAAACCACCAGACAGAAAATATCAACACCTTTTGGAAGGATGAGCAGTTTGATGAGTATAAGGAAAGGCTTTATGACTCTATCGATTTTTCGCTTGGCAAATATCCAAAATTATTTAAAGATTATGGGCATTTTTGTGCAAAGGAAAAGGGCGGTTAATCGACAACTTTTTTGTTTTAGTTGACACATTTACTTTACTTTTCTTTCGTAAACGACTATAATTTGTATGGTAAAAGGAGAGTAAAAAATATGAAAATTAAACCTATTTTTGATAGAGTTGTTTTGCTTCCAAAGGAAGCGGATAAAGAAACCAAAAGCGGAATTATACTTCCAACCGCGTCTCAAGAAAAGTCGCAACTTGCCACTGTCATCGCAGTTGGCGAAGGCGGAACTGTGGACGGAAAGGAAGTTAAAATGGCGATAAAAGTCGGACAAGAAGTGCTCTACAGCAAGTATAGTGGCACAGAAATCACATTTGAGGGCAAGAAATATATCGTTCTTAAACAAAACGACATACTTGCCATCATTGAATAGGAGGAGTTATGGCTAAGAAGATTTTAGAGGGCGAAAGTGCAAGAAAGGCATTAGAGGCAGGCGTCAACAAACTTGCAAACACGGTTAAGATAACACTTGGACCTAAAGGTAGAAATGTGGTGCTTGGCAAAAAGTTTGCCTCGCCATTAATCACAAACGATGGCGTGACCATTGCGAAAGAGATTGAACTTTGCGATCCGTTCGAAAATTTGGGAGCGGAACTAATTAAGGAAGTTTCGGTTAAGACCAACGATGTCGCAGGCGACGGCACAACAACGGCGTGCGTGCTTGCTCAAGCAATAATCCGCGAAGGACTTAAAAATTTCACTGCAGGCGCAAATCCAATCATCTTGAAAAAGGGTATTTTCAAAGCGGTTGATGTGGCAACTGAAGAACTTAAAAAGATAAGCAAACCTATCACAAGTTCAAAGGACATCGAGCAGGTGGCAAGCATATCCGCTGGCGACGAAGAGGTTGGAAAACTTATCGCCGAGGCTATGGGAAAAGTGGGCGCAGACGGCGTTATCACTGTGGAAGAGAGTCAAACCATGCACACCGAACTTTCCGTTGTGGAAGGTATGCAGTTCGATAGAGGATATTTGTCGCCATATATGTGCACCAACACCGAAAAGATGCTGGCGGAACTTGATAACGCTTACATCTTAATCACCGACCGCAAGATTTCATCCATGCAAGAGATTTTGCCAGTTTTGGAGCAACTTGTTAAGGTTGGCGGAAAGATGGTGATAATCGCCGACGATGTGGAAGGCGAAGCGCTGACAGCACTAATTTTAAACAAACTTCGTGGCTCACTCAATGTTGTGGCAGTGAAAGCCCCAAGTTTTGGTGACAAACGAAAGGCCATGCTTCAAGATATTGCCACGCTCACTGGCGGAATTTTTATAAGTGAAGAGTTAGGTTTTGACCTTAAGACCATTTCGCTTGACAGCCTTGGCAGAGCAAAGATGGTGCGCGTAGATAAGGATAAGACAACCATCATCGAAGGCGCTGGCAGTAAGGATGACATCAAGGCGAGAATTAAATCGATTAAAGAGCAAATCGCACTGACCACAAGTGACTATGATAAGGAAAAGTTACAAGAGCGACTTGCAAAACTTTCTGGCGGAGTGGCAGTCATCAAAGTTGGCTCGGCAACCGAAGTGGAGATGAAAGAGAAAAAACTTAGAATCGAGGACGCTCTCTCTGCCACAAAGGCAGCAAGCGAAGAGGGTGTTGTGCCAGGTGGCGGTGTGGCACTTTTAAAGACCACGTCAGCACTTAAAAAACTTGTCGACGAACTTGACGGCGACGAAAAGACAGGCGCAAGCATCGTTTTAAGAGCGGTGGAAGAGCCAATTCGTCAAATCGCACTCAACGCTGGCATTGACGGCGGTGTTGTTGTCAACAAAATCTACGAAAATCTTGACAAGAGTGCATACGGATTCGACGCACTTAAAAATGAGTATGGCGACCTTATCAAGAAGGGCATACTTGACCCAACCAAAGTGACACGCTCCGCACTCATCAACGCGGCATCCGTTTCGGCAACCTTGCTCACAACCGAGGCACTTGTTGTGGAGATTGAAGACAAGAATAAGCCGGAAGAGAAAGAAGTTTATTAATGCTAAAGAAAAGTGATAATATTAAGAAAAATAAGTGTAAAATTAATCAATAAATGAAAGAACTTCCAATTTATTTTGGGAGTTTTTTATTTTTTTTGGAGCATTTGTCATATTTTTTGCGTAATATTTTTATTATCATTTTTACTTAACATCACTTTTTACTTGTCATATCGTTTACTTATTTCTCTCTTACTTATTACGATTTTTTATAAATATTTTACAGATTAAATAATTAATTTAAATTTTATTTTATCTTTTAATTTTAATTGTGTTTTAGTATTGACAAAATAAGCATGGTGTGATAAAATAACTAAACGTTTGTGAGGTGAAAAATATGTTTAATTTAATTGATTTTAGCGTTGACGACCAAAAGTTATGTGTAGGTAAAAATGCAGAATATACTGTTGAAGATTTAAACCACAATTATCAAGATTTTATCAAGTATAACGCAGACTATAAAGATGCAGAGGTTTTGGAACTAACTGACGACAAAGAGGAAAATTTCAACAACCTTTATCATGTCTTAATAGGTGGAAATGTGCAAAGTTATGCTAAGTTTCCATACACAATCATAAAGAGTTATATTAATGCTGGGCTCGAGAAAGAGGCTGTCAAATATCTAAAGCTTGTTGACAACAGAATCAAATCAACGCAAAGTGTTCTGGCTGACTTTTTAAATGATTATATTTTAAGAGATGGCGATGTGGAAGAAAAGGAAGAATTATCTAAGCTAAATTCCAGCAAAAAGACCAGCGACTTTTTCCTTGACATCGTTGCTAAAAGACTGAAAGCAAGATTTCCAAAATATATGTTTGTAGACCTTTCAAATCTAGATTTTGGGAAGACGATGAGAACGGAACTTATAAGCGCCTTAAACAGAAATGGACTTAAGCAGATTAAAAAAGGCACGAAAATGCCAGATATTTTTGTCAATCCTGATTCAAACGGCGTTGTGTCTGACATTCATCATCCATTTTTTATCGAAGCTTACAGAACCTTAGTTGACAAGTATTGCATTGAATTTTATAGGAAATATAACACCGATGCTACCACGCTTTATAGAACAGACAAAGACTTGTTGACAGCTGAGTGGGATTTACTTAAAGATATAACAAGCGAATACGAAAGTGTTTTAAACGAGAAAGAGAAGAAAGCGTTAAAAGACTATATTTCCAAGGTCGCATATCTAAAAGATGAAATTAAATTTGAAAATATTGTCACCACCTCCACTCATGTTGGAAAGTTTGGCGAGCTAGGCGAACAAATCTTATCAGCGGTGAATAACATAAAAAATAGAAGAGCGCAACAAGAAGATTTTGAGGTTTTAAATACCTTTGATGATGTTTTATCGAAAGTGAAGAGAGTTTTGTCAAAAACCTCCAGAGACGAACACGGAAAAGTCTATAACCATAGAACCGACTTTTTTAAAGTTAGCGACATAAAGAAGCCATATAATCTCTACGACTGCTTAGATAAATATACGAAAATTCTAAAAGAAGAGATTATGATTTTGAAAAATAAAGAAAAGTTAGGAAAATTGAGCGAAAAAGATGTAGACAGGCTTAGTTATCTAAAAGCGAAGACCAATGGCCTTGAAGAAGTGAGAAGTTTGGTTTCTAAAAACTTTAACTGGGCTTGGAAAGGACAAAGTGATTTTAGCCAATATTACGAAAGAGCAGGCGGATTAAATCCAGAAAATATACTTTTGTTTGTTGCAAAGACAACTGTGGAAAGCGTCACGGACAGAAAAACAGGTCGAACAGTGACAAAAGACGATTTTTCAACATGTTCTAAAGCCACTTTGAAATACATTAGAGACCATAATCTTCCAGAAATTCCAGAGTGCGCAAAGATTGTTTTTGACTCATTACTTGCAGGGCACTCTCCACTATCTCCTGAGTTTGCAAATGAAACTGAAGGGGTGAAAAAGGCAAAAACAACAGAAAAAGTGCCTGTTTTATAGACTTTAATTAAGATAATATAACAAAAATGTCCAAAATATCGGACATTTTTTGCTTAATTTAAAGGAAATTTCAACTTTTTGTGGTATAATAGGGGTATAGTGCGATTTTTAGGAGAGAATATTGTTTTTTTCTGTTGAGTGGTTACAAGAACTTAAAAGAAAGTGTGATTTGGTCAGCATTGCGTCTAATTATCTACGCCTAGAACAAAAAGGTAGGCGTTTTTGGGCGTGCTGTCCGTTTCATAACGAAAAGACGCCCTCATTTTCGATAGATGCGGAGGACGGAATTTATTATTGCTTCGGTTGTAAGGAAAGCGGAGATGTCATCAAGTTTGTGGAGAAAATGGAAAATATCGAATTCTATGATGCTGTCAAACTCCTTGCGGACAAGGCAGGAATGCAACTGCCAGAACTTGAGACAAGTGAAGAGGCAGGCAAGAAGCAAAAGTTGAAGGAAAGGTTACTTGAGGCACTTAGCCTTGCTCAAAAACACTATGAAGAAAATTTGTATAATAAAGATGCATATGAGGCTCAGCAATACATAAAAAAGCGAAAATTTACTCGAAGAGAACTGAACGATTTTAAAATCGGTTACAGCAAAAATTGGACGGATATTGTTGAATATTTGCATCAAAAGGGCTTTTCTGATAATGAACTTGTGACGGCGGGTATATGCGGAAGGAAGAACAATAGAGTCTATGATGTGCTGGCGGGAAGGCTGGTCTTTCCAATCTTCAACTCCTTCAATGAGTGTATTGGCTTCAGTGCCAGAGCGTTAGGACAGACCGATTTTGCCAAGTATTTGAACACGGCAGAGACGCCAGTCTTTCAAAAGGGTAGGGTTGTTTTTGGAATTAATCTTTTAAAGAAACTAAAACAACAACAGGGCTTAGACAAAATTATCCTTGTCGAAGGGCAGATGGATGTCATAGCCATGCACAAGGGGGGATTTAAAAACACAGTGGCTTGCATGGGAACGGCGCTCACCAAAGACCATATCCAAGAACTCAAAAGATATTCAAAAAACATCGTGCTTTGCTTTGATAACGATTCGGCTGGCGAGAAGGCGACCATGCGTGCGATTGAACTTTTCCGAGGTGAAGGCGTAGACTTAAAGGTGGCGTCTCTTCACGGCGGAAAGGATGCGGACGAGGTGTTAAATAACCTTGGAAGCGCGGAACTTGAGAAGATGATTGACAGCGCTGAGCCGTATATGAATTTCATTATAAAGCATTATCAAAAGCAGTTTGACCTATCTAAGCCTGAAGAAAAAGGCCGATTTGTGAAAGCGGTTTTAAACGAGATAAAAAAATTGGAATTAGACACCGAGCGAGAGCCATATCTTGATATAGTGAGAGATTTGACTAACATCCCTGTGGAAGTTCTAAGGCGTGACCTAGGCGGAAAGATTAAGGTTGAAGAGCCTAAGAAAGAAAGTGAGGTTAAAACTAACATAGAAGGTGGAAACATAAAGGCGGTGACATTCATTCTATCTTCGCTGTTACATCACAAAGATTTTGTCAATAATCAAATTGACTATTATAAACTTTTGGATGATTATGAAAGATATTTGGAGATTATCGAACTAAACATGCCACTCTCTTCGCTCTATGACCTTGAGGGAACGGATAAGGACATGCTGTTACTTGACATGATAAACTACAACTTCAGTTTGTATAAGGATGTCGAAGAAAAGTATTTCAATGAGTGCGTGTGGATGATTGCAGAAGAAAAGTTAAAGAAAGAGCAGGCAAGGTTAAATGCGGAATATAAAAATTGTGAAGATTTGACAAGGCGTGCTGAGATTGCAAAGGACTTAGGCAAGATTGCAAGAGATTTAAAAAATAAAAACTTGGAGGTTTTTTATGTTGGATGAAAAAGCAGAAGAAAAAGCAAAATTAGTTTATGACAAACTTTTGGCGCTCGCCATGAAAAAGGGCTCAATCAATGCGGACGATGTCTATTTTTCGATGTTAAAAGTGGGTGAGAATGCTGAGAACATCGAGAAATTTTTGCAGAGTTTGGAAAAGAAAGGGATAAAGGTAATAAAGTCGAATGATGACGACTTATTAAAAGACAATTTTGCCGACATCAGCATGTTTCCAAATGTCGATGACCCTGTGAAGATGTATCTTAAGGACATCGGCAGGGTGCCACTTCTCTCTATGGACGAAGAGCGAGAGTATGCACAGAAGGCAATGCAGGGCGATGAGTATGCCAAGAAAATGCTCTGCGAGTCAAATTTGCGTCTTGTTGTCAGTGTGGCAAAGCGATATGTTGGAAAGACCTCGATGTCCTTTCTCGACCTTATCCAAGAGGGTAACTTAGGGCTTTTAAAGGCGGTGGAGAAATTTGACTACACCAAGGGCTTTAAGTTTTCCACTTATGCCACATGGTGGATAAGGCAGGCAATCACGCGCGCTATGGCTGACCAGTCAAGAACGATAAGAATACCAGTGCACATGGTGGAAACCATCAATAAATATGTCAAAGTGACAAGAATGTTGATGCAAAAATTAGGGCGTGAGCCGACCATCGAAGAGATTGCTGACGAGATGGGCTTAAGCGTCGCCAAGGTTTTGGAGATTAAAAGAACTTCTCAAGACCCTATCTCACTTGAAACGCCTATGGGCGAAGAGGACGACGGCAAAATGGCGGACATCATCGAGGATGAAACGTCAAAGTCGCCTATGGAGAGTGCTTCGCAGAGTTTACTTCGCGAGCAACTCCTTGCAGTTATCGACACCTTGACTCCGCGTGAACAAGAGGTCATCCGCCAGCGTTATGGACTCATGGACGGCAAGCAAAAGACCTTGGAAGAGGTCGGCAAAGAGTTCTCTGTGACAAGAGAGCGTATTCGTCAGATTGAGGCAAAGGCTCTTAGAAAACTTAAACATCCAAACAGAAGCAAGCGTCTTGCTGATTTTGTGGAATAGGAGGTAGTATGGATTTAACAAATTTATTAAAATATCAAGAGTTGGATGAAAAACTATATGACGTCGAGCAAAAGTTGACCAAAAGTCCAGCAAGGAAAAGAGCGAGCGAACTTTCAAAGATTGCCAAAAACGCTCAAGCAAAATCAACAGAACTTGAGAATGAGGCAGGAAATATCCTTAAAGAGATAGACGACATAAAGGAAAAGTTTGAGCAAAATAAGAAGAGTTTGGAAAGTTTGGTTAGTAAAGATTTGGAAAATTTATCCATGGAAGATTTAGATAAAATTTCTTCCTTAAAGTCAAAGATATTAGGAAATTTAAATTACCTAGAAAAACATCTTCAAAAACACGCTGAAAGCGTCAACAGAATTCTTATGGATTTCAACAAAACCAAGAAGATGTATGATGAAGCGCGTAGGCAGTTTTTAGAGTGCAAGGCTAAAATTGATGAAGAGACAAAGACGCTTGAGCCAGAAAAGGCAAGGCTAGAGAAAGAACTTGAAACTCTCTCAAAAAGCGTGGAAAGTAAACTGCTTGCAGAATACAAAAAAAGACGCTCCGACAACATTTTTCCAGTTGTTGTGCCACTTGAGGGGACAAACTTTTGTGGTAGATGTCGTATGGAACTTCCTATGGCGGCGATTTCTAGAATCAAGGATGTCGGCGTGATAACCTGTGAGCATTGCAAGCGTTTGGTGTATAAAAAATAAAATTTTATAATTAATATTAAAGTAATTTAAATGAAAAATAATAACAAGGTGAGTTCCTTGTTTTATTTTTTTCTTAATAATTCGATTATTTTAATATATTTAATAATTTTATTAATATTTAAACCACTTTAAATCTAATTTTCTACTAGTTTTTATCGTATTTTTCACTATTTTTTATTTATTTTAATATTTAATTGATTTTTTATTGTTTTTTTATAAATTTTTAATTAATTTTTTTAATATTTTTTATTTTTACATTAATATTTAAATAATTTTCTAAGAGTTTTATCAAAATTATTTTCTTTTAGACAATATATGCTTGATTGCCATAACCAATCTTTCGACCTCTTGAAGAGTGTTGTAATAGGAAAAGGAAACGCGCACAAGTCCTGTGTCTAAAGTGCCGAGTGCTTCATGTTTCTTTGGTGCACAATGATATCCTCCGCGCACGCAAATGCCATATCTATCGTTTAAAATTGTGGCAAGTTCGGAGGAGTTGTAGCAGTCGATGTTGAAAGCAAAAACGCCATTTGTGTTTTCTGTTGCTGTGTAAATGTCGACTGGCAGTTTGGATAGTTCATAGTGCAGAAAGGTGGTCAAATCGTCCATCTTTTCTTTGATAGGCACAAAGTTTTCTTCCAAAAACTCTATGCCTGCGCCAAAGGCGATGATGTTAGGGGAATTTAAAGTTCCGCTCTCCAATCGCTCTGGTAGTGTATCGGGCTGATATAGTTCCAGCGAGTTTGTGCCAGTTCCGCCAAAGATGATGGGGTCAAGTTTGATGTCGCCATTTATCACTAAGCATCCAACACCTTGCGGAGAGTAGAAACCTTTGTGCGGAGCAAGAGCAAGCATGGCGATGTTCATGCTTTTCATATCATACTTAAAATGTCCGCCACCTTGTGCGCCGTCCACAAGAAGTGGAATATCTCTTTCTTTCAGCCTTTTTCCTATCTCTTCAATATCCGCCACATCGCCATTGACATTTGAAATGTGATTGACGATGACAAGTTCTGTGTCACTTTTAAGATATGGTTTAATATCTTCATAGGTGAGTTTTCCGCGCTTTGATTGCTTGGCAATGTCAAACTCCACGCCTTTTGTGTCATGCAAAAACTGAAGCGGGCGTAAAACGGAATTATGCTCGTTTTCCGTGCAGACGACGTGTCCGCTTTTTACATATCCTAGTATCGCAAGATTAAGCGCGTGAGTGCATCCGCCAGTGAAGATAACCATGTCACCATTGACATGCCTTGCAACCTTGTCGCGCACTTTTTCAATCTCCATGGCAGTTTTAATGGCCTCTCGATGCCCACTTCGTCCAGGATTTGCAGTGTAATAGGTGAGAGCGTCTAGTATCGCTTTTTGCACCTGTTTGGGTTTAACTAAAGTGGAGGCAGAATTATCAAAATATATCATAAAATCATCCTTTTTTAATAAAAAATCAAAATTTTTACGTTATTTTTTAACTTTTTTATCATTTTTAATTAATTTTTTGCTATTTTTTATTTTTTCTTAAATGTTAAATGTTAGATTTTTAGATAACAAAAAATATTTTGAAAAATAATTTTTATTGCATATATTCTTTAAACATAATGATTTATTTAAAATTTACATGTCATTATATAGCATCAACTTATTTTCATATTATTAATATAATATTAATGGGGAAAATTTGTGCATAGAGGAAATTATGAATTATTGTATTGCAGTGTTTAAATCTCGCTCCGCAACACTGTCCTTTGCAAGACTTTTAAAGGCGCACAATATTCCTTGTGCCATCATAAACACTCCAGGCAGTATCGGACATGCGTGCGGAATCTCTGTCAAATTTTTAAGTGATGATTTTGCTTTGGCTCAACAACTAGTTAGCACTAAACTTAAAATGTCTTTTTCTGGATTCTATAATTTTAATGATTTTCGCATGCTTTAAAGCGGAGTGATTAGCAAGACATTTTTGTTTTGCTAATACATATAAATACTTAAATTTCATAAAATAACTCTATGAAATATGTGATGGCGATATTTTTTACCTTTTCCTTTTTGTTTATGGCGATGTTTGGCATAAGTTGTATCTATGGCTATCTCTTTCCGCTTAGGTATCAAGATGAGATTGCCGTCGCGTCCGCCACCTTTGAGGTTGACCCTGTTCTAGTTGCCAGCGTGATAAACAGTGAAAGCGGATATAACTACGATGTGGTGTCAGCAAAGGGAGCGGAGGGACTTATGCAACTGTTGCCGTCGACTGCGGAATATTTGGCGAAGAAACTCAAATATGGCGAATATGATTTGAAACATCCTGAAGATAACATCATGCTCGGCACCTACTATCTTTCGCTTTTGTCGGAACAATTCGGCGATGAAGTTTTGGCGCTCTGTGCCTATAACGCTGGTCCTGGCAATGTGACGAAGTGGCTTTCGGATGAGGAAAATGTGGACGAAAGTGGCATGCTTAAAAACATACCTTTTGAAGAGACACGTAATTACGTTCAAAAATGTTTGCAAGCAAAAAAATATTATAACTATAAACACGCCTATTTTAATTTAGATTAAATTTGTTATTTTTATATCAATCATTTGTGTAAAATTTAAGTTTGAAATTAAATTATTAAACGCAGACTAAAAAAGGCAAAAATCGACAGCATAAAACTTTTTTAAAGAAGCATCCTTTGTGTTAAGGAGGCGGTATGAGAAAAAAGTTTTTATTGATTTTGTCTTTAGTTTTACTTGTTGCAATATCCTTTTCAATAGCGACACCTGTCTATGCTGAGGTAAACTTGAAAAAGATGTCAGTGATAGGAAATGGCGTTGTTGAAATCAAACCTGACAGCGTAAAAGTCTGTGCGGAAATTCAAACTGTAGACCTAGACGCTGTTAAATCTAAGAACGACAATCTCGAAGCACTGAATAAAATAACGGCGATTTTAAATGAGAATGGTATTGAAGATGTGGTTGTCGACAATTTCTCTTTCTATCCATGCTATGACTATAGTCAAGGCAAAAGTTTAACAGGCTACTGCACAGACAGCGATATTTCGTTCGAGATTGGCGACTTAGAAAATATAGGGTCGTATATCGACATTCTCACAGAAAATGGAGCTACATCCATTCGAAGTTTGACTTATTCTTCTTCGCATTTCGACGAGGCATATGAGGAGGCTTTGAAACTTGCGGTCGAAAACGCCGAAGCAAAATGCGTGTATTTAGGTGGAGATAATTTGTCGCTTGTTTCCATAAACGAAGAATATTCCTATTCTTCCAACTATCTTTATCGTTCATACTATGAAGGCTTGGACCTTGGCGAGCAGACCATCACGGTCAATGCTAAAGTTATTGCAAAATACTCATAACTGATTTTGTAAAATATTGCACCTTTTATTAAAAATGTTTTGAATTTTGTCTACCACTGTGTTATAATACTAGTGGTAGTTTTTTATCACTACAAAATTATGCAAAAGGAGAAGGTTATGGAGGAAGAATCGTCAGAACTTCAAAAATCAATTAGGCGACTATTAATCAAAATTGGAATTAGAATTGATTTGGATGGATTTGACTATCTTGTCAGTGCTATCGAATTCGCCATAAAGGATGCTGAACTTGCTAAAAATTTGTGTGATGGACTGTATGGGCGTGTGGCCGAAAGGTATAACACAAAGGCATATTGTGTTGAGAGAAGCATAAGAAGCGCGATTGAAAAGGCTTACATACATAAAGGGTTGAAAGAGGTCAACAAATTATTCGACGCTCAGATGATTGAAGATAACAAACGACCAAGTTCAGGCAGATTTATAAGAATTCTGGCAACAGCATATAACATGAATTTAGTTGACGATGTAAAGTAAAAAACAACAAACTTCATGTTGATATATTTTATCAAGCACATAAAATATGTGCAAAGTTTTTTAGTGGCATAAAAAATTATCTTAAAACACTTGAAAAATTCCTTTCATTTGTATTATAATCTAAAAGTATGGAGAGTTGTCAGAGTGGTCGAATGTGCCGCTCTCGAAAAGCGGTAAGGTGAAAGCCTTCGGCGGTTCGAATCCGCCACTCTCCGCCAGTTTTAAACGCCAAAATTTGTGGCGTTTTTTTGTTGATTGGGTATTGACACTGTGTATTTTTTATGCTAAAATGAGTTTGAGATTAAGGAGAATTAATTTATGATAAATAATGCAATAGAAAAAACACCTATAACCATGGCAATGTTTAATGTTTTTGAAAGTTATTTAGATTTTAAAAATGCTTCATGGAAATATCGAACGGATTATGTAGGCAACGACCTTTTGTTGTTGCTTGAAAAACTTGATGCGGCAAGGAATAATCCTAAATTCTCTAAATATTTCAAAGAAAGTTATTGCCTAGGAGATTTAATCGACATCTATTCAAACAACTTTGATATTTTATATAGTGAAAACTATGACTATAAAAAAACAAACATATATGAAAACGAAAAAGGAAAAGTTACTCGCGAAACCTTTTTTGAAACAGGTAGATACTATGATATATATTTGGGAGTATATTTAGGTCGAGGTCGATTTGATGAACATTTTGATAAGTTGGCAAAATTTCTTGAATATGGGCTTTATGGAAGCGTTTGGCAAGAGATGAATTTAGATGTTGATCGATATCGTAAAGCGTATGCCGACCTATCTAATGAAGGCTTAAAACAATTTAAAAAATATATCGACACAAATTTAGATTACTTATGTATGGTTAAAAATAATTATAGAGATGCTTCATCAATCGAGCCACAAGAGAAAGAGGATGATTTAAAGGCTTGGCGTGAAAAAATGTTAAAATATGGCGCAGATTATCGTGTTGATGCCTACGACAGGGCTTGCAAACTTGAAAAATCCATAAAATCTGAAAGAGATGGCAAAAATTAAAATGCTATAATTTCCTAGAATTGTAAATTAAACGCCAAAGTTTGTGGCGTTTTTTAATATTTTTTTATTCTTTATCTTTTTAATTTGCTAAAAGAAATATTTATGGTATAATAATTCTATGAAATTTGTTAAGATAAGTAAGAAAAATATAATGCTTGCCACTAAAATTGAAATGGAGATTTTTAATGATGAAAAAGAGTGTGCTTATTTGCATTATTTAAATTCATTTATTAGCAAAAAGGATTATTATATTGTTTATGAAAACAATGATATTGTTGGCATAACAGGGTTATATATAGATGAATTTACACAAGAAAAAGGTGTTGTTTGGTTGGGGTGGTTCGGTGTTGTTCCTGCGTTTCGATGCAATGGCTATGGGCATAAAATTTTAAATTTTACAATAGAAAAAGCAAAGAAAAAAGGTTTTGAAATTTTACGACTCTTTACTTCATCCACAAACATTAACGCTTGCCACCTTTACAACAAAGTTATGGATATTTGCGAAGTTTATACGCTTGAAGGGTTGCAAGATTGTTTGGTTTACAGTTTAAGTTTAAAAGAAAATTTAAGCGTGCATAAACTAGGTAAAAAATATTTGGGAATAAAATGGCACGCAAAAGAACAAAAAGAAGGTTTAAAACTATATAGAAGGAGAATAAATGAGAATAGGGGTAGACATTGATGGAGTTTTAAATGATGTTGGTCTTTTTGAACTGGAATACGGAAGCAAATTTTATATAAAAAACACAGACAAACATTTAATAAATCCAAATGGCGATGGAAGTTATATGATATTTAACGGAACGATTGAAGAGGATAATAAATTTTGGAGCAGAGCGATTTATCAATTTATAAAATATCCTGCACGAAATTTTGCGGCCGAAGTGTTAAGAATATTAAAAAATAAAGGAATTGAGATTTACATAGTTACTGCAAGAACAAGTGACTTGTCATATTGTGATATTACTCCTATAAAAATGAAAAAAATTGTTAAAAGATGGTTGAAAAAATATCATATAACTTACGACAGAATTATCTGGACAGGGAAAGAAAAAGTCACTGCTTGTCTAGAAAACCATATTGATATTATGATAGATGATTCGCCTAGGCATATTATAGCATTATCAAAACATATCCCTGTAATTTGTTATGATACTAAATACAATCAAATGTGCAACGGCGATAACATAATAAGATGCTTTACCTGGTATGACATTTTAGATAAAATCTATCAATATATAAAATACTCATAGAATAAATCTATTAAAGTTATCGTGTAAAATAATTTAAAATATGATATTTTAATTAAACTCGTGTTGAAGCCTCAATTTTTTTGAATTTGTTTTGAAAAAATTTTGCTAACTTTTTGTTAGCAATTTTTTGTTAATACTTGTTATCTTTTGAACTTAATGATATAATAGGTTCTATGATTGAATTGGCATGGTTTGGCACGGCAACAATACTTTTAAATATTGACGGCGAAAAACTGCTTTTCGATCCATTTTTTAGGCGCAATAAAAAGTTGGAACAGCCTGATATCAAAGAGTTCGCACATGTGGACTATATTTTCAACACGCACTCGCACTTTGACCATCTTTGCGATGTGCCAGAGATTTTAGTTAGGTCGAGCGCGAAACTTTATGTCTCGTCAACAGCCTATCTTCGTTTAAAAAAGCAAAAGGTGAATGTGGCAAAAAGAGCGATTGTGCTTCACTATAACGAAACGCGAAATTTGAAAAAATGCTCGCTCAAGGTCTACCAAAGCCAGCATGTGAGAAACGATATCGGCATAATTCTTCTCACTGCGCTTAAAATTCTTTTCACTTTTCAAATAAATAAGGCGTGGAAACTTCTTCGTATGCATCACAAATATCTTATGGGCGGAAGCATTATGGCGTTTGAAGTTAAAGCAAACGGCAAAACGATTTTGATTTTTGGCTCGGCTGGCGTTGATAAGAATGTTAAATTGCCAAGTGGTGTGGATGTGCTTGTTTGGCCTTTTCAGGGCAGAAGCAACATGACAAAATATTCACTTCCAATCATTGAAAAAATCAATCCAAAAGTTGTTATTCTCGACCATTTCGATAACGCTTTTCCGCCTGTCACTGGCAATGTCAACACGTCTAAGTTTGTTAAAGTAATGGCGAAAAAACTTCCTGACATCAAGGCGATTGTGCCAAAGTATAAAGATACGATTAAGTTAGATTAAATATTTTGTAAGATTTAGAAATATTTTTCTAAAAAATTGTAAAAATTTGTAGAAATATTGTAAATTTATTTGTAATTATCCTCGCTCATGTGATATACTTATTAAGTCCACCAAAAAAAATGGACGAAAGGAGATAGATAATGAGTGAGCATGAGAAAATGGTAAAAATAATTAGATTTGCACTTGTAAAAATTGGTTGTAAAATAAATCATTTGGGCTTTCAATATTTGTGCTATGCCGTGGAACTTGTTATTTTAAATCCGAAAGCGATACATAGTCTATTAAAAGAGGTCTATCAAAAAATTTCAGACGAGTTCCATGTCGGCAATAGGATGACAGTGCATAGTTCAATACGCAACGTGATTGAAGAGACCTATGAAACTGGCAGTTTCTTAGAGTTAAACAATATGTTCAAAATGGAGTTATACACTTTGGACGACAAACCAACTTGTGGAGAGATAATCGGACTGCTCGCTGAATATTACACTCTAAAACTCTACAAAAACGAAGAGATATTTAAAGATTTTGACTAAAAATTTTGCGATGTTAAAAATTAAGCGAGTTAAGTTTTTAACGCAAATAGAAACTTAGTGATGTTAAAATTTAATAAAGTGATGTTAAAATTTAATAAGGTCAAATTTAAATTTTGTTAGCACAAAATGAACAACAAATTGTGTCATCACAGTCTGCATGGACATCAGTTTCGCTCAAATGTAACTTTGTCACGCGTGGCGGTGGCTTTCGATTATGCAACCATAAAAATTTTCTATAAATAAATCTCGCAAATCTAATTATTTTCTTCTGCATTAATGTTTTTAAAGTGTTTTTGTTAAATTATAAAACAAAAACGCTTGCTTTCGGATTAAATTTATGATATACTTATGACTGCACATAAGTAATATCTTTTTGCGGCTATGGCGGAATTGGCAGACGCGCTGGATTTAGGTTCCAGTTCGAAAGAGTGCAGGTTCAACTCCTGTTAGCCGCACCAAGTGAGAGCAATCCGAACCGCTGGGTTGCTCTTTTTCTATTTCTTCAAAATCTTCTGGGTTGTTAAGTTTAATATTTTTGTTTTCATCGTCCGAAGTGTTGAAATATATGTCAAAATAA
>CALWEZ010000012.1 GCA_944377455.1 uncultured Clostridia bacterium | reverse complement strand
TTTTTCACTCTTCACTTTTCACTCAAACGCTTGCGTTTGCTATCTATCGTTCTTCACTGGAAGGCTTTGCCTTCCCTTCACTCTTCACTGAGTGCTTGCGCTCCTTCACTTTTTAACTGCTTGGCGCCAGCGTAATTGTGTTATCTGACCCCAAATACACCTCTGGAACGTCTCCGACAATCACGCTTTCGGTTACTAAAAATTCGGTTACGCTGTCGACGGTGGAGGAGTAGGTTGGCAACACCAAACTCACGCTGGCGTGCAGTTCGATGTAGAGCGAATGATTGGTTTGGTTGATGCCAGCGCTTGTGAATTTACTTTTGAAACATGAGGTCATTGCGCCTATTTGCACAAGTTTTATGTTTATTGTAGGTCCAACTCCAACAAGAAAAGGTAAGCCTGTGAAAGTGCCGACGGCTATATCTAAACCATTATCACCCATTTTGTCGAGATAAACCTGTGCCACTTGGTAGAAACGGCGTGCAAGGTTATTTACCACTATGGTATCAATGGAAATTAAGGAAATATCCCCATTGCTATCATACGAAATTTCCACTAAGTCCTCATACTGCAAATTTTCTTCGGCTATCACATCATAGACCGCGTCGCTGACAGCGGAGGTTGAAAGCGAGTAGATGGATGCCCATGTTGCCTCTTTCACAATGGGGTTTATCACGCAGAAGATATATAAAAAAATTGAGGCGACAATTAGAACTAGAAATGTAATTGCTATTATCATCCGCCTTTTTCTTGATTTGCGTTGCAAGTAGCAAAGTTTTCTCACGTTTTATATATATGCACGCTGTTTTTCAATCTTGCCAAAAATAAAAAATATGTTGAAATTTGTCAAATATTTTATTTTTTTATATTTTTCGTCAATTTGTTTTTCTTTTTCTTGAAAATTCGCTATAATATCTTTGTGTATTATATTACTTTCGCTTAAAAAGGTGGTGTTATAATTTCTTTTCACCACTTAAAGATGAGCAGTGCGAAGTTTTTATAATTAAAATTTGTGATTTTAAAATAAATAACTTTCGTGATTGTATTATAATTTTAAAAGGGTTTTTATGAAAGAAAAGAAAGATTTATCAAACGCGCAACGCTTTTTGCAGGCTTATAACAATATCGACTACACAATTAGAACAAGGTATAATTTGAATAGGAGTATGGGCTTTTCCGAACTTATCAGGCGAAGCGTGGCACTAAACTACATCGTGAGAAAATATGAGGACGATTTAATCGACTATGGACGCCTCCGAAACGCCATTGTGCATGGAAATGAGGACTACATAATGGCAGAACCACACTATGAGGTTGTGGAGCAGATTGAAAAGATTGAACGCCTTTTAACCGCTCCACCAAAGGCGCTTGAAACGGTGTGTAGGCGTGATGTGTTGACGATTTCTGGCGACAAATCTATTCGCGAGGCGATAATACTTATTGCGTCTTCAAATTACTCAAATATTCCTGTTTTCAACGATAAAAATGAGATAATCGGCGTGGCTAACGGTCAAAAGATTTTGGACGCGCTTGGCAAATACTTAATCACAGGCGGGAAAGCGGATGTGTTCTTAGATAATGTGAAGATTGAGGACATGCTCTCGAAGATTGAAAACAGCAACTACTACATCTTCGCCAACAAAGATTTGACGGTGGAAGAGGCGTTAGAGTTTTTCCATAATAACTCGAAACTCCTTGCCATACTTGTCACAAAAAGCGGTGGCGCGAAGGATAAACCACTGGGAATCATCACAGGAACTGATGTGATTAAGATGAACACTGTTTTAGAAAACTATTGATTTATTTTTATGAATAAGATTTAGGTTGTTTTAATAGGTGTCTAATTATATTATATAAATTCAAATTGTAGCGTTTTGAAATAAAATTTTAAGTTAAAGTTTTGTGCCATATTGCTAGTTTGTTTTGTGAAAATAGCAAAAAAGGTTGACATTATTTTATAAAATAGTTATCATATTTATGAATGCAGATTTTTTTGCATGAAATAGGCAAGTTTTCTTGCAAATATTCACATAAAGGCGTTTGAGAAAAGACAACATTTTGTTTTTAGATTTTCAGAGAGTTGCTGTTTGGTGCGAAGCAATATGAAGAAGACAAAATTATCACTTTTCGAGCCTCCGACTGAAAATTATAGTAAGTTTGGACGGGACTTCCCGTGATAGAAGAACGTGAGTGCTGGCTCACAAAGTGAAACAAGTGGTTAACTTTCTTAGCGAAGTCTTGTTTTGCTAAGAAATTTTTTTATGGAGGAAGAAAATGTATAGAAAAGTGGATGCAAAACTGGATTTTGTTGGAAACGAAGAGAAAATCTTGAAATTCTGGAAGGAAAATAACATCGTTGATAAAGCGCTTTCTTTAAATAAAGATAGCGGTAAGAATTTCGTCCTTCACGACGGCCCACCAACAGCAAATGGCAAGCCACACATCGGCCATGTTTTAACGCGCGCCATGAAAGACGTTATTCCAAGATATAAGTCGATGAAAGGCTACTACATCTTCCGTAAGGCTGGATGGGACACTCATGGGCTTCCAGTTGAA
This sequence comes from uncultured Clostridia bacterium, assembly GCA_944377455.1. Classification (GTDB taxonomy): domain Bacteria; phylum Bacillota; class Clostridia; order Christensenellales; family UBA1242; genus Caccovivens. The sequence goes on along the minus strand of CALWEZ010000012.1, from coordinate 1,615 downwards.
GTGGAAGTGGAAAAAGAACTTGGCTTCAATGGCAAAAAGGACATTGAAAACTACGGCATAGACAAGTTTATTGAACTATGTAAATCTTCCGTTTGGAAATATAAGTCTATGTGGGAAGATTTAACAAATAAAATTGGCTATTGGGTAGATATGGAACATCCATACATTACTTATGAAAATTCCTATATCGAAAGCGTTTTTTGGGCACTTAAAGAAATGGATAAGAAGGGACTTATCTATCAAGGACACAAGGTTGTGCCATATTGCCCAAGATGTGGAACAAGTTTGTCAAAGGCAGAACTTGAGAACGGCGATAACTATAAAATTATTAAAGATAAGTCCATTTTTGTGAAATTCAAAAGTTTACAAGAAGACAACACATATTTCCTTGTTTGGACAACAACTCCTTGGACGCTTCCTTCCAACATCGCTCTTTGCATGAACCCAGAGGAAGAATACACAAAAATTAGTTGTGAAGGCAAAAACTATATCATGCTTGACAAACTTCTTCCAACATTGTTTGAAGAAGGAACATATAAGAAGCTTTACACCAAAAAAGGCAAGGAATTTGAAAATCAACAATACGAACCACTTTTTAACTATGCGAAGGATGTTAAAAAAGGCTTTATCGTCACAGTTGATGACTATGTGACCACTGATGACGGCACAGGAATTGTTCATATCGCGCCTGCTTTTGGTGAGGACGACGCAAAAGTTGGGCAGAAATATGGCTTAACCTTCGTTCAATTTGTGGATGACGCTGGCAAGATGACCAAGGAAACTGAATTTGCTGGTATGCCTGTTAAAGAAGCAAACGCACCTATCATTGAAGAACTTAAAAGAGAAGGAAAACTTTTCAAAGTTCAACCAATCGAACACTCGTATCCACATTGCTGGAGATGCAAAAGTCCGCTTTTATATTACGCACAAGATGCTTGGTTTGTGAAAACAACAGCAATACGCGACGAACTTGTTAAGAATAACCAAAAAATCAACTGGATACCAGACCACATCAAAAACGGCAGAATGGGAAACTTCCTTGCCAACAACATCGACTGGAATATTTCAAGAAATAGGTATTGGGGAACGCCACTTCCATTTTGGAAATGCGAAAACGGTCATGTTCATGTTGTCGGAAGCGTTAAGGAATTAAAGGAACTTTCTGGCGTTCAAGGTGACTTTGACCTTCATAAACCAACACTAGACAAAATCACATTCCCATGCCCAAAATGTGGCAAAACAATGAAAAGAACACCAGAGGTTATGGACTGCTGGTTCGATAGTGGCTCAATGCCATTTGCACAATATCACTATCCATTTGAAAATAAAGACATTTTTGAAAAGGCATTTTGTGCAGACTATATCAGCGAGGCGATTGACCAAACAAGAGGTTGGTTCAACACGCTTCTCTCTGTCAACACCGCGGTGTTTGGAAAAGCACCATTCAAAGCGTGCAATGTGCTTGGACTTGTGTTAGACAAAAACGGCTTGAAAATGAGTAAGAGTTTGAAAAACGGCGTTGACCCATGGGATGTGCTTTCAAAATATGGTGCAGACGGCGTTAGGTGGTATTTCTTTTCAAGTTGCAATCCAGCGCAAGGGTTGCCATTCATCG
>CALWEZ010000011.1 GCA_944377455.1 uncultured Clostridia bacterium | reverse complement strand
CCTTCCAAAAAGGCAAGGTGGTATTTCCCTTCAACATTTTCAATATGTTTTAAGTCCACTTTTTTCATAACTCCTCTTTTAATCTTACATTAAAGTTTATGAAAAGTCAAATGAAATATGATTATTTAAAAAATTTTAACTTTATCTTCTCAAAATGTCGCCCTTTTTAAGTGGATATGGCGAGTTTATTTTAACTCTCTCCTGCACCTTTTTGGCGCTGTCAACGCTCTCGCCTTCTGATGAGATTATTTTCTCCACCTTAATTTTTTTATTGAAAATCTTTTTGTCAGGGCTTAAAATTTCCAGCGTATCGCCAACAGAAAACTTGTTTCTCATCTCAACTTCCACCATACTCCCGTCGGCATCATCTGTGACAAGTGCCACAAACTCGCTGTTCTGCACCGGCGTGCTATCCTCATGATATTGCCTATTTGTTTCGTCGAAATAGAAGCCTGTTGTGTAACGCCTATGGCTTGCCTTCATAAGTTCTTCGCACATCTCTACGGTCGGTCTTTTAGGCAAGATGTCGAGCGCCATACGGTAAGCATTGACAACCGTTGCAACATAGAAAGACGACTTCATTCTGCCCTCAATCTTTATGCTGTCAACCCCTGCATCTTTTAGTTCCTTTAAATATGGAAGCATGTTTAAATCGCGTGAATTAAATATGTAACTTCCCTTTTCATCCTCCTCAACTTCAAGTTCGTCCTCTCGGCTCACTTCTCTAACATAATACTTCCACCTACAAGCCTGCACACATTCGCCATGATTAGAGTCGCGCCCTGTTAGGTAGTTTGAAAGTAGGCATCTACCAGAATATGCCATACACATAGCGCCATGCACAAACACCTCAATCTCTACCTTTGGCGAAAGATTTTTTCGAATGTTTGCTATCTCTTTAAGCGATAGTTCTCTTGCAAGTATCAACCTTTTCACGCCAAGTTCGGCGAAAAAGTTTGCCGAATAGCTGTTGATGATATTCGCCTGCGTGCTTAAATGTATGTCAAGAAGTGGCGCATTGACTCTCACAAATTGCATAATGCCGACATCTGCCACGATAACCGCATCCACCTTAGCCTCGTTTTGAAGAAAAAGTAAATAATCTTTGAGCCCTTCAAAGTCTGCGTCATGTGCGATAATGTTTAGCGTCACATACACCTTTTTCTTCAAACTATGCGCAAGTTTTGTGGCACTAACTATCTCTTCATCAGAGAAATTCCCGGCAAAGGCACGAAGTCCAAAGCGGTTGCCAGCAAGATAGACAGCATCTGCTCCAAAATGCAATGCCGTTAAAAATTTTTCATAATTCCCAGCGGGAGCAAGTAGTTCCATTTAATTCTCCTTTAATATTTTCATAATTTTATCATATGAAGCATCTTCAAATTCATAATTTTGCTCTTTCTGAGTTCGTAACCAATTATACACACCATAACAATTAAGCAAAAAATATACTGCAATATTAATAATTGTTATAAGTATTGAATAATCGTTTGTTGTGGCAATTAGCGTTCCCCACATGATAAAATTTGTAATATTGCTAAAGATATAGAAAACAAAATTTAGGAAACTTCGGCGGGCTAAGAAATATATCGCAAGCGTGTTGAAAGTGAAAGAAAGTGTGCTGACAAAGAGCATATTTGTGTTAAAAACATCAAGAATAAAATACATTCCAACAGATAACGCCAAAACACAACTGATAGCTATGACAATTTCTTGCCAAGTAATATGTGGGTTTATTTTCACTTGTCCGTTTTTGTTATATAAGTTCTTTATCCAAGTCACAAGATTAACAATATACAAAATTAGCGTTACACATAGATTATTTACAATTTCGCCATAAAAGCCATTTAAAAACGAAATTATTGAATAGAAAATTAATTGAGTAATACAAATTAGAATTCCGACAATGTTGCCCTTTGACAAAAACAAAACTCCAACAATGCCCAAAGTAGAACTCAAAATGTAAAAAATATGCGAATTGTAATAGATGCTTAACGCAATTATCACTACAAGTGCCACAACCACAAATAGATATTCATACCACTTGATTTCTTTAAAAAAATTCTTTATCTTTTCCATTTTTCCCTTTTAAATACTAATCGGCACATTTGGTTTTCCTGTTAGTGTCAAATCACTAAGTCCTATGCTGGATTTAAGATAGTAGTATGCCATCGAGCCAATCATCGCCGCGTTGTCAGTGCAATACTTTAAGATTGGAAAGAAAACATCGATATTTTCTTTTTCGCACTTTTCCTTTAATTTTTCGCGAAGCCTTAAATTTGCGCCAACTCCGCCGGCAACCACAAGCGTTTTGCTGTTTTCGTTTAAACAACACCTAATCGCTTTTTCTGAAAGGTCATCGGTGACAAGTTCTTGAAAGGAACAAGCAACATCAGCTTTATTAAACTCTTTGCCAGCCTGCTCGTGATTATGCACATAGTTGACCACCGCCGTTTTAAGTCCGCTGAAGGAAAAGTTAAAGGTGTCTTTTAAAGGTTCATGATAGTTAAACTTAACAACATTTTGCCCTTGCTTTGCTA
>CALWEZ010000010.1 GCA_944377455.1 uncultured Clostridia bacterium | reverse complement strand
CGATTATAAAGGAGAAGTTTATGAATCTTCCAAATAGAATAACGCTTTGTAGACTACTTTTAATTCCAGTTTTTGTCTTTTTCTATCTTGCCGATTTCATACCTTACGGCAAACTTGTGGCAACAATCATCTTAGCCATCGCGTGCCTAACTGACTTTTTAGACGGACATATCGCCAGAAAACGCAATATGGTGACCACGCTTGGCACATTTTTCGACACAGTTGCCGATAAACTTTTAGTTATGAGCGGATTTTTGCTTATCGTTGCCTATCCAGTGACGGCAAATGGTGGAAATTTCTCGTCTAGCCCTATAATTTATCCAGACTATCTAGGTATAGCCATTGCAATAATAGTCATCGCGCGCGAACTTATCGTTATGGCACTACGCTCGCTTGCAGCGTCGAAAGGCGTGGTTTTGAAGGCGGATATGTATGGAAAAGTTAAGGCGACTTTCCAGTTTATAACCATCATCTACTATTTCATCTATGCCTTCGTCGTTGAAGAATTTTACTATGCAATAGGTGATTTAGGCAACACAATTTTCAGCCTAATTGGATACATTCTTCTTGCAATCACGCTTATTCTTACCATCCTTTCCATGTGCAACTATCTTATTAAAAATAGGCATGTTTTTAAGGAAGAAAAGGTGGAAGCGGACACTACGGAGCAAGAAAATAACAAAGAAAATAAGTGATATAGATAAAAACACTATATAAACATTGGAGAAAACATAATGCAGTTTAAAGATTATTGGAACGAAACTCACAAAAAATTTTCATCGGGCAAAATTGTTTATGACAATTGGCTTGATAGTTACAAAGATGTTTTAAATAAGTGTAAAACAAAAGTATTGGATTTAGGTTGTGGCACGGGGAATGACACTCTTTATTTAACAGAAAAAGGTTTTGGTGTTATTGCTTGTGATTATTCTGATGTTGCAATTGAAAAAATAAATAAAGAATTTAACAATGTTGAAACTAAAATTGTTGACATTTCAAAGCGCTTGCCCTTTGAAGACAATTCTTTTGATTTAATTATTGCCGATTTAAGTTTGCATTACTTTGATGAAAACACCACAAAAAATATAATGAGAGAAATTAAAAGAATTCTTGCTACAAATGGCTATCTAATTGCTAGGGTTAATTCTGTTGAAGATATAAATCATGGTGCTGGTCAAGGTAAAAAACTGGAAGAAAATTTTTATTATGTTGAAGGTTATAATAAAAGATTTTTCACAACACAAGATGCCGTTAAATTTTTCTCAATTATTGGTGATACAAAAGTAAAAGAAGCAGATATGCTAAGATATTCTAAACCCAAAAAGGTTTTTGAAATTTTAGTTCAAAAGAAAAACTAAAAAATATTTTAAAAGAACACCTTAAATGATTTTTTTAAGGTGTTTCCTTTTTTATGTATGTTGTTAATAAAAATAAATATTTTTAATATCTATAAAATTTAGCCTAAAATCGTTTTGAAATTCGGCTCTATTTAAGGTATAATATAAGTGAAAAATATGTTTTAAGAGGTAGGAAATGGAAAAAGGAAAAACGTTAACTAAAGAAGAATCGCTTGACCAGGCACTTCTTCAAATTGAAAAGCAGTTTGGTAAGGGCGCAATCATGAAACTTGGTAAGCAAAATTATCAACAAGTGGATGTCATTCCAACAGGGTGCTTGACGCTTGATGTTGCACTCGGCATCGGCGGAATACCTAGGGGAAGAATTGTCGAGATTTATGGACCAGAGTCTTCTGGTAAAACAACTGTCTCTCTTCACATTATTGCCGAAGCGCAGAAACTTGGTGGCACTTGCGCGTTTATCGACGCTGAGCACGCGCTTGACCCAATATACGCCGAAAAGTTGGGTGTGAGCACCAGCGAACTTTATGTTTCTCAGCCTGATAATGGCGAGCAGGCGCTCAATATTTGTGACACTTTAGTGCGCTCTGGTGCATTTGCCGTTATCGTTGTCGACTCTGTGGCAGCGCTCACTCCAAAGGCGGAGATTGACGGCGAAATGGGAGATAACCACGTGGGCTTGCAGGCTAGAATGATGAGTCAGGCTCTTAGAAAACTCACATCTGTCACAAGCAAAAGCAACACAACAGTTATCTTCATCAACCAACTTCGCGAAAAGGTCGGTGTTATGTTCGGCTCACCTGAAACAACAACAGGTGGCAAGGCGCTTAAATTCTACGCTAGCATAAGGCTCGACGTTCGAAAGGTTGATGTCATTAAAGACGGCACAAACCTCATCGGCAACAAAACAAGGGTAAAAGTGGTTAAAAACAAACTTGCTCCACCATTTAGAGTGGCAGAATTTGACATTATGTATGGCAAAGGAATTTCGAAATCTGGCTGTATTGTGGATATGGCACTTGCTTATAACATCATCAAAAAGTCTGGCGCTTGGTTCAGTTATAACGACGAAAAGATTGGTCAGGGTAAAGAGAACACCAAACTTACCTTGGAGAAAAATCCAGAACTTATGGCAGAGATTGAGGCGAAGATTAAAGAGGCTAGTAGTTCAAAAACCGATGTTGAACTCCCTGTCAGCGAAGAAAAGGAAGAGAGTGTTGAAGAATAATAAAATTCCTAATCATATTGAAAAATCTATATGGTTAGGATTTTTTATAGAAAAATTTTTGCGAAAAAGAAAAAAATTTGAGTTTTGAAAATTGAAAGTAACAATATAATATTTTGTAAAAACTTAAAAGAATTTTTGCTTGTAGAATGAAAAATGCAATTTATAAAAAATTGTGAAAAAAAGTTAATTTTTTAACAAAAAATGTGTAAAAACTAACTTTTTTTGATAAAAACTTAATTTTTAGGGGAGGAGATATGTTTAAAATTGCTATTGACGGATATATGGGCTCTGGTAAATCGACACTAGCAAAAGGGTTGTGCGAAAAACTTGGACGCGACTTTAAGATGCTGGATACAGGCGCGATTTTTCGCGCAATAGCCTATGCCTACTATGTGACCTATGGCGAGAATATCGAAGAAGCAAAGGCGAAGGAACTTGTCTTTACCAAAAAAATTGAGGTTAAGTTTATTGATGACAAGCAAAATGTTTTTGTGGAGAAGGAGAATGTCACTCCATATATTAGAACGGAAGTTATAAGCCAAATGGCGTCCAAAATTTCGGTCTATCCGTTTGTGCGAGAAAAATATTTACTGATAGCCAAGGATTTTGCACAGAAATATAACTGCGTCATGGAAGGGCGTGATATTGGCTCGGTGGTTATGCCAGATGCTGACGTGAAGATATTTTTAACGGCAAACGAAAATACAAGGGCGATGCGTAGGTTTGAAGAAGCAAAATCGCGTGGGCAAAATGTGGAGTTTAAGGATGTTTTAAGCGATTTGCGTGAACGCGATAAGCGTGACAGCACAAGAGAGATTGCTCCGCTTAAACCTTGTGAGGATAGCATCATCGTTGACAATAGCGACATGAATTTGGAAGAGACCATCGATTTTTGCTATGATTTAATCAAGGAAAAATTTAATAAAGAGACTGTCAGTATTGCCATTGATGGATATGTATGCTCTGGCAAAAGCACCATTGCAAAGGAACTTGCAAGGCGTTTGAAATTTAACTTTTTTGACACTGGTGCCGTATATCGCGGAATTGCGTGCGCGTTTAAATATTTAGGACTAGACGAAAACAAAATTAACGAAAAATACATCGAAAAGTTTGCAAGTCAAATATATGTGGACATTAAATTTATCAAAAACTTAGAGCACGTGTATGTCAACGGCGTCGACCACACCAAAGACTTAAGGCGAGACGAAATTTCGGTGCTGTCAGCCAAGATTTCGCCGTTTGTTTGTATAAGAGAAAAGGTGCTAAAAATTCAGCGTGATTTTGCGAAAACTCACAATGTTGTTATGGAAGGACGCGACATTGGAAGCGAGGTTTTGCCTGACGCCGATTTCAAATTCTTCACCACAGCCGACGAAACAGTGCGAGCTAAAAGACGCTTTGAGCAATATTTAGAGCGTGGCGAGGATGTGACCTACGAAAAGGTGCTTGAAGAACTTAGAGATAGAGATTACAAGGATATTCATCGCGATCACGGTGCAGTTAGGATGATGCCAGACGCACACCTTATCGATACCACAAACCAAACGCTTGACGAAAGTGTGGACGAGTGTTTAAACATCATCTTAAAAAAGAAAAAACTTAAAATATATAAATAATATTTGCTAAAATCGTCGAAAAGGTATATAATTTCCATGTTGAAAATTTTACCGAATTACTTTAGAGGACAATTATGAAAGAAGCATGGAAAAAGAGTTTAAAATATCTTATAGTTTTGCCGATAATTGTGATTGCCGTTGTTGTGGTTATCTTAACTTTGCCGAAAGGTGAAAGCACGCCACTTTCAGTCACGGCAAAGGATGTGGTTTTAGAGATAGGCGACAGCGAAAATATTAGTTATGATGTGAATATCAAACAGGCAGTTGTTTCATTTAAAGTGGAAGATGAGACCAAGGCGAATGTCAACTCAAGCGAGAAGAAGATAGTGGGCTTGTCCGAGGGTAAAACAAATCTAATAGTAACAGCGAAGTATGGCAACGAAACAAGCGTGGTAACGGTCAGCGTGACAGTGCTGGAGGCTCCAAGCACGGACGCTCCAGATTTTCCAACAATGCCAGAAAATCCGACAACACCGAATAATCCAAGCACTCCAGAAGATGATGAGCAAGGTGAAAATATCAAATTTATAGTTGATAACAATGAGGTTAACGAGTTGGTTTTGACAGTGGGCGAAAGTGCAAGTTTTAGGGTAGAGTGCGAAGAGAATAATATAACAATTCAAGCGCCAAGCGAGGTGGAGATAAAGAAGATAACGACTGGCACATATAGCATAAATGTGGCAACGGCAGGCTATTACACAATAACCATTCAAACTCCGTTATATCAAAGAACGCTTGAAGTTATTGTAAATTAAATACTTTATTAAAAATATTCGACATATAATATTTTGTGGAGAGACAAAAATCGTATGGAGAAAAATACACGATAGTTAGGAAGAGTTATAGGATAAAACTTAAAATTGCTCTTCCGCTATTTTTTATTGTCTCATTTTTTATCATATTGCTATGCAATCTTTTTGGTTGAATTTTTAAAACTCTTTAATGGATTAAAAAATGTAAAGTAATTAAATTGCAAATATTAAAATTTTTGCACAATAAAAAATAAGGAGAATATGGAAAAACTATTAAAAAAGTCCAAAAATATCAAAAAAAATCAAAAATTTGGCGTAAATCCAGCATTTTTTCTTGTTATTTTATGGCTGATAGTCAATTTTGGCTTTTTATCCTTTTTTGGTTATCTACTTGCAATCTTAATTCATGAACTAGGGCATTATTTTGTGGCGAAATGGCTGGGGTATAGGTTGTCGAAATTTTCTCTTTCTCCTTACGGCGTGAGTTTGTCATATTATGGGCAGGAATTAGAAGAGAGAGACGATATGCTGATTGCTTTGGCGGGTCCTTTTTCTAATCTTATAACTTCACTTTTTTGCTTGGCGCTTTGGTGGATATTTCCTGTCTCCTACAACTTTCTAGCATCGTTCGTTGAGGTCAGTTTGGTCATCGCGCTCTTTAATCTTTTGCCTGCCTATCCACTTGACGGAGGGAGGGTGTTTGTGTCGCTATGCTCAAGATTTATAGATAGAGAAAAAGCGATAAAACTTACCATGATTTTTAATGTGATTTTCGCCATTTTCTTCTTCGTGATTTTTATCGTTCTATGTTTTATCAATTTCAACCCAACCTTTTTGCTGTTTGGTGTGTTTTTGATTTTAGGTCTACTCGACCTTAACTTTTTAAGTAAATATGAAAAAATTTCCGCTTTTAATAAGAGTTTTAAAAGTTTTTCTAAGCCAAAAGTGTTTGTGATTGATGAAAATGTATGTCTCAAAGACATTTTGCGAAGAGTAAGAAAAAATCGAACTTGTCTTTTTGTTTTGATGAAATCGAATGGCAAAAGTGTGCTGATATCCGACAAGCAAATCCTCAACCTATCTCTTAAAGCAGACATCTCAAAATGTATAGGCGACTACCTTAAAAAATGATTTTACTTTTTTCAAGTTTAGTCTTTTCATATTTTTTGATGTTTTACTTAAACAAAAAAATAACCTAAAAATTAGGTTATTTTTCAAAAAATCGATTTTTTTAAGCATTTTTTCTATTTTTTCAATTTTATTTGTCGTTATTTAATCTTTTTTACCATGAGTAGATTGCTTCCGCTCACTCCTGCTCTTCCGCCAGTTTGAACAATCTTGTCGCCACTTTTCACAAGGTTGGTGGCAATGGTATGTTCAAGTCCGTTCTTTAAAATTTCATCCATGTGTTTGTATTCTTTTTCAAGAATTGGCACAACGGCGTAGAGCACGCTCATTTGATAGTAAGTTTTTAGGTTTGGCGTGCAGGCAACGATTGGAATTTGTGGACGGAATCGGCTGACATTTCTTGCGGTTGCGCCAGACTTTGTTCCAACATTGATGGCGGTGACATTTTCAGTTTGCGCCAAACTACAAACCGCATAGCCGATGCTAGCCGATGTGTTATGCGTTTTGAAGGCGGTTGGTTGGAAATAGAGATGTTTCTCCACCTCTTCGGCAATCTTGCGCATTGTCGACACGCTTTCAACAGGGTATTTCCCAGAAGCAGTTTCGCCAGAGAGCATGATGGCGGTTGTGCCGTCGAACACAGCGTTTGCGACATCGCTCACTTCCGCTCTTGTTGGGCGCTTATTCGAAATCATACTTTCCAGCATCTGAGTGGCGGTGATAGAAATTTTGCCTTGGTGGTTGCATTTTTTGATAAATTCTTTTTGCAAAATTGGCAATTTCATAAATTCAATTTCCACGCCTAAATCTCCGCGTGCCACCATAACTCCGTCGCTTAAATTTAAAATTCTATCGAAATTCTTGACGCCGTCCACGCTTTCAATTTTGGAAATTAAAAGAGGACTTGTGAACTTAATCTCTTTCAAAAAGTTTCTAACATCTTTCACATCGCTCTCGTCATTCACAAAGGAGAGCGAGATAAAGTCAGCGTCAACTTCTTTTGCAAACTCTAGGTCAGACTTATCCTGCTCGCTTAGGTATGGCATATCGGTTTTTATGCCAGGAATGTTGATGTTTTTATGGTTGGAAAGAACGCCACCAGTTACCACTTCGCAAAGGCAATCGGTTTTGATTAAATTTTTAACTTTGAGTTCAATCGCGCCGTCGTTTAGGAGAATTTTACTACCTTTTTTGAGAATTTTAGGAAGATTTTTATATGTAACAGAAACCTCCTTTTGAGTGCCTAAGATTTCTCTGGTGGTCAAAGTAAACTCGTCGCCATTATTAAGCGAGATACTGCCATTTTCAAAGTCACGCACTCTTATCTCTGGACCCTTTGTGTCTATCATTATGCCGATTGAAACACCTAACTTTTCACGCACGGCTTTAACTTTGTCAATCATAACCTTATGGCTCTCATGCGTGCCGTGGCTCATATTGAAGCGCGCCACATTCATGCCGTTTAAAGCCATTTGCTCTAAAGTCTCCATATTATCGCAACCAGGACCGATAGAGCACACAATTTTTGTCTTATTCATTTTTCACCTCTAAGTGTATGATAGCAAAATCGTGTGAAAAATGCAAACAGTTTTAATATCTTCCTTTCACTTTGGCAAATTTGTTGTTTTTTAAGTTTAAAATTTATGAAAAATCTTAAAAAACAGTTGTAATATTTTTATATTTGTGCTAAAATATCCTAGCAAGGAGATTTTATATGAGCATGCTTTGCAACCTATGGACAGATTTTCAAGACTGGATTTCTCACGACTGGTCGGACGTCACGTTCTATGTCATCATATCCATTTTGACAATCATCGGTCTTTTGGCACTCAGTTCCTTTATTAAGGGCTCATACAATAAGGATGGGAAGATAAAGTGGTTGAAACTTGTAGGTTGTGTTATTTTGCTTGCCATCGTTGCCGTGCTTTGTGTTGCGAAATTTGCTTAAATTAAGGAGATAAATTATGGATAATGGAACACAGATACCTCTTTGGATTTCGGAATCATTTCCTATCATTAGAATTGTGCTTTTTTGCTTAATTTTCGTTTGTGCAATCATCATGATTATTGCCATTCTCTTTCAGTCGGAAGATGCAGGAAGCACTGAGTCTGTCACAGGTATTAAAGAAAGTTACTACGCTCAAAACAAAGGTAGTTCGCGTGACGGCAAACTGAAACTCATCACAACCATCATGGCAATAGTGATATTTGTTTGCGCCATTCTCTACTTTGTCACTCTCATTCCTTTTGGTGGAGCGGAGTCTGCAAGTAGCACGGCTTTGATGAGTGTTTTAGGAGCATAAAATGAACAAAAAAGAGCAAATTCTTTCGCTCATAGAAAAAAATAGTTTGGTCTTTTCAAATATCGACAAACTATTTTTATTTATGTCGCCCGCCCTGAATGAAAAGGAAGAAAAGGTCAAAAAACTTTTCTATGAACTTTTAAATAACGGCGACATCTATGAGATTAGAAAAAATAAATTTATTGTTATTCCGTCGCGTGGATATGTTAAAGGCGACTTCATCGGCACAACAAAGGGTTTTGGCTTTGTCAAGGTTAAGGGTATGCCAGAGGATATTTTCATTCCAGCGAACAAAACCATGAACGCGCTGGATGGCGAAAAGGTCATCGTCAAAATTTTGTCGCAAACAAATGAAGGATGCGACGGCGAGGTCGTCAGCATATACAGTGAACTAAATAACATCGTCGGGCTTGTTAAACTTGTGGCAGGGAACTACTTTTTGGACCCGGACAACAAACGAATTGTCAATGATTTTCCTATTGTTAAAACTGGGCTTAAGATTAAGAAGGATATGAAGGTCAATGCACGCGTGGTTCGAACGGACAAGGGAAAGATTAAATGCATAGTCGACGAAATTTTGGGCATGAACGACGATGTCAAAACTTTGGAACTATCTCTCATTCGCGAACATCATCTCTATGAAAACTTTCCGTCTGTGGTGGTGGAAGAAGAGAAACGAGTGCCAAAAACTATCTCTGAAAAGCAGAAAAAAGGGCGTCTTGATTTAACCAAAGAAACCATTTTCACCATTGACGGAGCGGACGCAAAGGACTTAGATGACGCGGTCTCCATTAAAAAGTTTGATAAATACTATGAACTCGGGGTGCATATTGCCGATGTCGGCGAGTATGTTCCGCGTGATAGCGTGATTGATGAAGAGGCGTATCGAAGAGGCACAAGCGTTTACTTTCCAACTTCTGTTCTGCCGATGCTTCCAAAGTCACTTTCAAACGGCATATGCTCGTTGAGTGAAGGCGTGGAGAGACTGACACTTTCATGCATTATGAAAGTTGACTTTAACGGAAATGTGGTTGACCATAAAATTTGCGAAAGCGTGATTAAAAGTAAGGCGCGCCTTACATACGATGAGGTCTACGAAGCGCTTAAAGACGGCAAGGTTAACGAAAAAACCAAAAATTTGCTTAAAGATTTTAAAATTATGCGCGAATTATGCGACATTTTAGAAAAAAATGCAGTAAATCGCGGTTCGCTTGATTTGGAAGTGCCAGAGGTGGAATTTGTTTTTGACGAAAAAGGCATGGCTGTTGGAATTAAGCGCAGGGAGCGAAACGAGGCTCATAGGCTCATTGAAGATTTTATGGTGCTGGCAAACTCAGTTGTTGCGAAGGAGTTTGAAACTTTAAAAATACCTTTCGTCTACCGTGTTCATGAACCGCCAACAAAGGAAAAAGTCTATGCTCTTTGCGATTTCATCAAGGGCTTAGGTGTGAGTCATCCAAAAGTTCCAGACAACATCACGCCGAAATATTATCAACAAATTTTGGAGTGTGCTGAAGATAGTTCCGCAAAGGATGTGATAAACAAGATGCTTTTAAGAAGCATGCAAAAGGCGAAATATACCAATCAAAATTTAGGACACTTTGGTTTGGCGCTTGAATATTATTGTCATTTCACATCACCTATTAGGCGTTATCCTGACCTTTGCATCCATAGGATAATCAAAGACTATCTTCATAATAAGATAAACAAAGAAGAAAAGGACGACCTTGACATCTTCACCTTTGACGCAAGTGAGCAGTCGAGCGAGTGTGAGCGCAACGCTGACATGGCAGAACGCAACATCGACGATTTGTGGAAAGCGTATCTCATGAAAGATAGAGTGGGCGAGGTGTTTGATGCGACGATTTCGTCGGTGACAAACTTTGGCGTTTTTGTGGCACTTGATAACACCTGTGAAGGACTGGTGCGACTTGAGGCACTGCCTGATGACACCTATATCTATTTAGAGAAACAACTAAAACTCAAAGGCTCGTCAAACGTCTTTTCGATAGGCGACAAAGTGAAGGTGCAATTAATTAATGTTAATCTATACAGCCGAGAGATTGATTTCAAAATGGTGTAAAAAATGCGTAAAAACATAAAAAAATTGAAAAAATTGGCAAATTTTTTGTAAATTTAGCCGATTTTTTTGTTTTTTCACTTAAATTTTATAAAACGATTATTTATTCTAACTAACCACTTGCAAAATACATGCCGTTTATGATATAATATAATAGACTGCTTTAAAAAGGAGGAAAAAATGAAGATTATTGCTAATAATAAAAAAGCCTTTCATGATTTTTTCCTTTCCGATTTAACCGAGGCAGGTATTGCGCTTGAAGGAGCGGAAGTTAAGTCCGTTAGAGGCGGTGGCGCGAGCCTACTTGATAGTTTTGTGCAGGTCAAAAACGGCGAGATGCTTTTAAAAAACGCCTACATCAAACCATATGAAAAGGCGAACGTCTTTAAAAGTGACGAGCTTAGAACAAGAAAACTTCTTCTTCATAAAGCGGAGATTTTAAAGTTTGAAAGAGCGGTCAAAGAAAAGGGTTTTTCCATTGTGCCAACAAAGTTATATCTTAACGACAAAGGCGTGGTTAAAGTGGAGATTGCCCTTGCCAAAGGCAAAAAACTATACGACAAAAGGCAGACACTTAAAGAGAAAACCATAAAACGCGACCTTGCAAGGCTGACAACAAGGTAATTATGGGGGCGATTTAGTTTCGACAAAGTTCATTTTGAAAAATGTAAAGCATGTGGCGAAGGTCCTGACGCCTTAAACACGGACGCTGTAAATTAAACGCAGACAAAAATGAAAACGTTGTTTCAATGAATGCAATGCCTTGCGCTGCCTAGTTGAACAACAGCCTGATTAGAGCATAATCTAATTCGCCATGTTTTGATTTGCCGACAAAACATTCGGTGTCGTTAGGCAAAAACTTTATGCAAAGTTCTTCCTTCTATGCATAAAAAATTTAAAGGGATAGCCTTGATAACTTGTTTATGGGTGACATTAAGGTGAAATTTAAGCATAAACTAAACATGTAGAAAAGTTTTTTGAAAGGATTTTGGACTCGGGAGCGTAACCCGACGCCTCCACCAAAAAGGCAAAAACTGCACTTTTGCTCGTTTTCGAAACAAGTTCGAAAAGCATCGCGTTTGCGTTTGTTTTTGCCTTTTCGCGACCAAACGCAACGCGCACTTCGTTGGCGAGTTGGTCGCGGCTTGAAGTTGTTTTGATTGGAGAGAACTAAGAGTGAAGGAACGCCGTTAGCGTTCAGTGAAGAGTGAAAAGTTAGGGATGAATTTTGAGAATATGTGTGCTGTGTTATGGGCGAAAACTATAATTCAAACTATCTTTAAAAATCTGTTCTTTCATTTTCTAAAATTTTCCACAACTGAAAGGTTTTGCCTTTCCTTCACTGTGAACCATCGGTTCACTTTCACTGGAAATCTTCGATTTCCCTTCACTCTTAAAAACTTATTGTTCCTTAATTTTTTAGTAAAAAGTGTGAAAAGTTTTTAAGGTATTTTTCTCAAAAAACTCGAAAATTTGGCTCAAATTTCAGTAAAAAACTTAAATTTTTATGCATTTTCGCTATTTTTTACTAAAAAATAGAGAAATTTTAGATTTTTGCTATTGACTTATTGATTAAGATATGATAAAATAAGAGTGAAAATATCAAAGATAATTTAAAGGAAGGTGGGTTATGTTAAATTTGTTGGCAGCAAATGTTAGTTCAACTATAATGGAAGTTTTCATTATTCTTGGCGTGGTTATTGCAGCAAGTCTTATCATTTATTTCATTTGGGAGGCTGTTTTATCATATTCAGCCAAAAAGAAAGGCGAAGATAAGAAACAGGAAACCACAACATCAAAGCATGAGGCAAATGTTCAAAGTTACACTTTTGAAGAACAGCCAAAACTTTTGGAAAGTGGCAATATTGTTGATGTCAATGTTGACGAGGCTCAAAAAGAAGAAGAGGAGATTGCAAACGCCGAATCTGAAGAAGAGCGTCTAAATCGTGAAAGAAGAGAATATCTCGAAAGACGTCGTCAAGAACTTATAAGAAAACTTCAAGAAGAACAGGAAAATCAAGAGGACGAAGAAGAACCTGAGGAAGAAACCGAAGAGACTGAGGAAACTGAAGAGGTTGAAGAAGAGCCTGTTGTTGAAGAAGAGGAAGATGAAGACGAGACCGTTGAGGAAGAGGTTGAAGAAGATAACAGCGCTGAAGAGATTGCAAGGCTAGAGGCAGAGAAAGAGGAACTTCTTAAAGAGAAGGAAAGATACGAAGAGATGTGCAGAGCGCTTGAAGAAGAAAAACAACAACTCCTCGAAAGCGTTGAGGCAAACAACAATCTTCCAGTAGTTGTCGCTCCAAAACTTTCACTTGACGACCTATACGAGCGTTTGAGAGAGGCAGAAGAGCAGTTGAAAGTCAATGAAAAAGACTTGAAACAATGCAAGAAAGATTATGTTCCACTTAACCGCATTTGGAAAACTCACGAGAAAGACAAGAAGAAATTAGAGAGAAAAGAAGCAAAAGTTGCAAAACAAAAGGTTATGCTTTATGGTGTCAATAACTATGAAGACATAGACGAAGAGAAGGCAAGAAAACTTGCTGAAGACCTTGACCTATATGACGGACTTAAACTTTCCGTTCAACACTGCGAAGAGGTTATGGAAAAGAATGCCGACAGGTATCCACTTCTTAAGAAGATGTATGAGGTTTTGAAACGTCAAAACACCGACCTTAAAGAAGAGATTAAGTCTTTGAAAGAGCAGATTGCTGAACTTGAAGAAGAACAAGGTAACACTAGCGAAGGCGAAGAAGAATAATCTTAAAATTTTAACAAATTTAGCCATGCAAACGCATGGCTATTTTTTTGCTCTTTTAGGCTATCTCTAAGATTTTAGTTTTGAATGATAGAGAGATTTTTGACTTAAACTTTAAATTTTGGCTTGAATTTTAATAGGATAGATAATTAATAGGATAGATTGTTAATAGAATAAATGACTATATTTTTGAGGCTTTGTTCTAAATTTAAAAATCAACTCGAAAAATATATATTTTTTTGAAAAATATTAAATTAATTTTGCAAATTTTGTTTTATTTGTTATAATCTAAATATTATGGCGGATAAGGCTTATAGTAAGAGCGCGGAGATAGTTTTAAATGAAAGCGAAAGTTCGGCTTCAGGGCTGAATGATTTTGACGCGCAAAGTAGGCTAAAAAAAGACGGCAAAAACCTTATCGTTGGCAAAAAGAAGAAAAGTGAGTTTGTTAAATTTTTAGGTCAATTTAAAGATGTTTTGATTATTGTTCTGCTTGTCAGTTGCATTGTCAGTGTGGTTATCGGCATTGTTGACAACAGCGTCAACGAATTTATCGACGCTGGCATTATCATGCTTGTTGTTTTAATCAACGCCATAATCGGCTATGTTCAAGAGCATAAAAGTGAAAAGGCAATGCAGGCGCTTAAAAATCTGACTAAGCCTTATTGCAAAGTTGTGCGGAATGGCAAAGTGACAAAGATAAAAAGCGAAGAGGTTGTTGTCGGCGACATCGTGGTTCTTGAGGCAGGCGACATTGTGCCAGCAGACCTTAGGCTTGTCGAAACAAATTCGTTAAAGATTGAAGAAAGCGCGCTCACTGGCGAGAGCGAGGCGTGTGAGAAAGATGCGAGTTTAGTTTTAGACGAAAAGACCGTTTTAAACGACCGAAAAAACATGGCGTATATGGGAAGCGTGGTGACCTATGGACGAGGAAAGGGCGTGGTGACCAGTTGTGGCATGCAGACTGAGATAGGAAAAATCGCCTCCGCTTTAAATGAAATAAAGGATGAGACAACTCCGCTTACCAAACGAATAAAAGTGACAAGTCTGTGGCTGACTGGCATTGTGCTTTTTATCGCACTAATTATCTTTATTGTTGGAATTGCGACAGGCTCGAACATCTTTTCTTCTTTCACTATGGCGATTGCCGTTGCGGTTTGTGCGATACCTGAAGGGTTGCCAACTTGCGTCACGATAACTCTATCCATGGGCGTCAAGAAGATGAGCGAACAGCGTGCCATTGTCAAAACGCTACCTGCTGTTGAAACTTTGGGTTCAACTGAGGTTATTTGCACCGATAAAACTGGGACATTGACGCTCAACAAGATGACGGTCAAAAAGGGCTTTTTCTTTGACGACTCGCTGAAAGATTTTAACAATCTCAATTTTTCCGTTCAAAATGTCAACGCAAGCACTGTTAAACTGCAAAAGAAAGAGGAAAAAGCGGTTAAACTTTTAGAAAACAACAAAACTTTAAGGCTCTTTCTCACTGGATTTGTGCTTTGCAACGATGTGCAGATTAAACTTGATAAGGATAATTTGACATGTATCGGCGACCCAACCGAAGTGGCGCTTGTGCATTGTGGTTATCGTTTTGGGGCGAATAAGGAACTTTTGGAAGGCATGTTCTCACGCGTTGGCGAAATACCGTTCGAAAGTGAAAGAAAGATGATGTCCACGGTCAACATGGTGGACGGCGAAAAATACATCTTCACTAAAGGGGCATTAGACAGCGTTATTGAAAGATGTAAGTATGTTCTTAAAAATGGCAAAAAGGTTAAGATGACGGAAAGTGTCAAAGCGGAAATAGAAAAACAAAACTCTCTTATGGCATCAAGCGCACTTAGGGTGCTGGCGCTTGCCTATAAAAAGTGCGACGAAAAGATTAAGAAATATACCTCTGAAAACTCGGAAAATGACCTTATCTTCATCGGGCTTATCGGCATGATTGATCCGCCAAGAGCAGAGGTGGCAGACTCCATCAAAACCTGCAAAGAGGCAGGAATTTCCGTTGTTATGATAACGGGCGACAATAAGGACACCGCCTTTGCTATCGGCAAGGAACTTGGCATTTGTCAGGATAGAAAAGAGGTCATCTCAGGCGCGGAACTTGATAAATTTAGTGAGGAAGATTGGAAGAATAAGATTATAAACTACCACATCTTTGCGCGCGTCAGCCCTGAGCACAAAGTGAAGATTGTGAAAGCGATTAAGGATAACGATAAAATCGTTGCTATGATAGGCGACGGCGTCAATGACGCTCCTGCGATTAAGGTTGTCGACATCGGCGTCGGCATGGGCATCACTGGCACTGATGTCACAAAAGAGGCGGCGGACATCATCTTGACTGATGATAATTTCTCCACGGTGGTTGGCGCGGTTAAGGAAGGGCGAAAAATCTATCAAAACATCCTAAAAATCATCGAATTTTTGCTTGGAACTTGCTTTGCCGAACTTTTTGCCATCACGCTTATCACTTGTATTTTCCGTGACCACACCTTCTTCTCGCCTGTACTTCTTCTTTGGATAAACTTTGTCAGCGACACCTTTGTTGGTCTTGCTCTCGGCTTTGAAAAGGCGGAAGATAACATCATGAAAGAAAAACCTGTTCGAAGTTCTGGCAATCTTTTTAAAGGTAAAGTTGGCTTTAATATCTTTTGCTCAGCCATCTTTGTTTCCATAGTGCTAATCACTTTATATATCGTTTTAGATAGAGTGTTCCATTTGCAATCCGAGTTTGTGACAACGGTATGCTTTATCTATTTGGTGTTCACAGAACTTTTCCATGCTTACAACTTAAAAAGTGACACGCAAAGTCTATTCCATAAAAATCCATTCGGCAACAAGGTGCTAAACTACGGATTTTTGCTTTCCGCACTCCTGACAGTGATTGTTGTGCTACTTCCAGTTCCTGCCATTCAAACGGCGTTTGGCACTATGATGATTGACTGGTGGGGATGGCTACTTGCGATAGGGCTGGCACTACTTATCATTCCATATATAGAGATTGTGAAAGTTATCGTGCGACATGTTAAACGAAAAAAGATGAGGGCATATGAAAAAAAGTAAGATTTTCAATTTAAGTGCGATATCTATCATCTTTTGTGACTGCATTCAAGGAATATTACTCATCTTCATCGACCTATTTCTTGTTTCAAACGTTTTGAAAGACGCAAACTATGATATTTCGTATAAAATCATTCAAATTGCACTGTTTTACATAATTTACTATGGCGTTTTAGGGGTAAGTTATCTTTTTTCAGGCTACTATCTTAAAAATCATAATAAAAGCGTGTTTGTTTCAATCGGCGCGTTCGGCTTTACCATTGTTGTGGTGCTTATCTACTTTTTGCGCGACCAACTTATCACATTTTTGCCTCTCATTGCTCTTTTATATGGTCTCAGTTTTGGTTTTTATTCGCCGGGTTATCACAACTTGACCTCTGAGACGATATCAAGTAAGCACCAGGTGAGATTTTTTGCGATTAAGCGCATTGCCTTTCAAGGCGTCTATGTGATTTTTCCTATCACTTTCGGCTTTATCGACAGCGTTGACTTTTCGATCGTGATAATCATCATGGCAATTCTTTGCGTGGCACTTGTCGTCTTTTCTTTCTTGATAAAACCGAAAAAGGTTTACAAACTTTCCTTCAATATTAGGAAATTTTATAAATATCTTAAAAACAACAAGCAAAGCACAGAGCCACTTAGATTTGTCTATCTCTCCAACTTTTTTAGGGGTGCGTCCATCGACTGCTTTACCACCTTTTTGACGATACTTGTCTGGATTGGCGCGCAATCGACCTCCACACTAGGCATTTTGCAATCGGTGTTCACGCTTTTATCTATTATCACGCTGTTTCTATACCTTCGCTACTATCGCAAAAAGCGCTCAAAAGCCTTCATTTTTCCAGTGTTCGTCTTGGTTTGCATATCGGTTTTGAGCATAATTGCAACGGAAGGCACAAACATGATTGCCATCACAATCTTCTATGCTGTTTACACCATTTTGAACGTCATCTACATTTCCATTTCCGACAGCAGAAAGGCGAGCGTGGTCAGAATTTTGTCGCTTCACTCTCACATTCTCGAAAGCACGGCGATGATGGAACTGACATTGGCAGGCGGAAGGGTGTTCTCGTCAATCTTACTTCTTCTCTCAGGCGTGTTCGATGGGCTTATCGGCAATAACTCGAACATTTTCCTAATTGTCACCTTGGGTGTGATTGCCGTTCTTTACATCTTCTTTGGTCTCTCGCTTTACTGGATAGAGAAGAGTTTGATAAGGCAGGATATGCAGTTTCAAAAGGTGCATATCAACGAAACCTACGA
The DNA here is from genome assembly GCA_944377455.1 of uncultured Clostridia bacterium. GTDB lineage: Bacteria > Bacillota > Clostridia > Christensenellales > UBA1242 > Caccovivens. The sequence goes on along the minus strand of CALWEZ010000010.1, from coordinate 2,073 downwards.
GCATGTGGAAGATTAAACTGTTAAACGAAGATAAATTGATAAATAAAATTGAAACGGCAAATATGGAAAATTAAGAACTTTGAAAAAGGTTCGCAATTAAAACTATTTGAAAAGTAAAGACTAAAAACTTTACTTTTTCTTTTTACTATTGTATAATTAGTTAGTTAAAAGGATAAAACACTTGAAAGTTTGTTATCAATTTAAAGGAGTTTAATATGATTTTAGATGTGCAGAAAGAAAAGTTAAATGTGATTAAAGAAGATTTTAAGTTTATTAAGGAGTGTCTTTGACCCGACTAAACTTAACGCTAAACTTGAAGAATTAAAGAAAATTCAACTTCAAGATAATTTCTATAACGACCAAAAGTTAGTGTCAAAAGTTGGGCGTGAGATGAAAACTTGCGAGTATAAACTGAACAAAATTAATTCACTTGAAAGCGACATTGAAAACGCCGAAGCGATTATGGAGTTACTTGAAGATAACGAGGACGAGGCGCTTTTTGAAGAATTAAACACCACAATCGAAAAACTTTCCACCGAGATTGAAAACGCCAAACTTGAAACGTTATTATCTGGCAAATACGATAGTTACAACGCCATTCTCACTTTGCACGCAGGCGCAGGCGGAACGGAAGCGATGGACTGGACGGATATGCTCTATCGAATGTATACGATGTATGCCGAGAAAAACGGCTTTAAAGTGAAGGTTCTCGATGTTCTCGACGGCGAAGAGGCTGGGCTTAAAAGCATTTCCTTTTTGATAAGTGGCGAAAACGCCTATGGCTATTTGAAGGCAGAAAAGGGTGTGCATAGACTTGTGAGAATTTCACCTTTCGACGCAAATTCTCGCAGACACACAAGTTTCGCCTCGCTTGAGGTTATGCCCGAGATTGAAGAGGCACCAGACATCAACATTCGTCCAGAAGATTTAAAAATCGACACCTATCGAAGTTCTGGTGCTGGCGGTCAGCATGTCAATAAGACGGAGTCGGCAATTCGCATCACGCACATACCAACTGGCATTGTTGTGGCGTGCCAGACGGAGCGCTCGCAAATTCAAAACCGCGAAACTGCCATGAAAATGTTATATAGTAAACTTGTTGAAAAACAGGAACTTGAGGAGCAGGAAAAACTTGCTTCGCTTCATGGTGATCTTAAAAAGATTGAGTGGGGAAGCCAAATTCGCTCCTATGTCTTTTGTCCATACACGCTTGTCAAAGACCACCGAACAGGCTATGAAACGAGCGATGTAGAAGGCGTTATGAACGGCGATATTCAAGGCTTTATCAATGAATATCTAAAACGAACAAGTGTAAAGCAAGGAGAAGAAAATGTCTAAATATATGGAAAATGCTGAGAAGGCATTTGAAAAACTTAGAACAAAAAAAGATGTTACGATACTTGCGGTGGAATCCTCATGCGATGAAACGGCAGTTAGCGTGGTTAGAAATGGAAGAGAAGTGCTTTCAAACATCGTGGCGTCACAAATCGACATTCACAAAAAGTTTGGCGGTGTTGTGCCAGAGGTCGCTTCGCGCAATCATGTCATGGCAATTTCAAATTGCTATAAAGAGGCGTTGAAAGAGGCTGGAATTAGCGAGAAAGATATTGATGCCATCGCAGTTACATATGGCGCTGGGCTTATCGGCGCGCTTCTTGTGGGTATAAACTTTGCTAAAACCCTTGCCTATGCTCTCAATCTTCCGCTTATCGCAGTTAGCCATGTGCATGGGCATATCAGTGCGAACTACCTTTCTCATCCGTCTTTAAAACCACCTTTTGTTTGCCTTATGGTCAGTGGTGGGCACACGGCACTTGTTAATGTGGAAGATTACACAAAGATTTCGCTTATCGGCTCCACGGTTGACGACTCTGTTGGCGAATGTTTCGACAAGGTGGCACGCGTTTTAGGACTTTCCTATCCAGGTGGACCAAATGTTGACCGCTTAGCAAAGCAAGGGCAAAATGTTGTTAAGTTTAACTATCATGAACCTTTAAAAGACACCTTTAACTTTTCCTTCAGCGGACTTAAAACGGCGGTGGTCAACTATGTGCATAATCACGAGCAGGCTGG
>CALWEZ010000009.1 GCA_944377455.1 uncultured Clostridia bacterium | reverse complement strand
TTTTTTCTTATCAGGGTGGTGCTCTAACCGACTGAGCTACAAGCCATCGTTAATTTTTTAGTTGGAATGAACGGAGTCGAACCGTTGTCTTCACGCCTTATCAGGGTGGTGCTCTAACCGACTGAGCTACAATCCTATATTAAGTTTTTCTCGGAATGAATGGAGTCGAACCACTGTCTCCAAACCCCAATTTTTTTCTTATCAGGGTGGTGGCCGACTGAGCTACAAGCCATTGTATGTTTAAAGTTGGATTGAATGGAGCCTATTGTTGTCTTCACGCTTTATTAGGTGAGCGACTGAGCGAGAAGGTTTTTATGTTTTTTGTGGACTTTGGCATCTGTCCAAAATCGAGCTTGAACACCTTTTTGGGTTGGCGACCATCTATGTGTTAAGACTTTTCGCTTAAGCGCTTTTCTGTGTGAGAAAAAGTGCTTGAAATTGTATTGCTTTAGCGAATACTCTATTAATTATATCCGCAAAAGGGGTGGATGTCAAGCATTTATCGAAAAAAAATTATTTTTTTAAATAAGATGTGATTTTTAAAATGTTTAAATGGAAGGACAGGCTATGCGATATTAAAATTTTATTATAAATTTTTATTAAATTCTTGCGTATTTCTGTGTTTTGACCGCCAACGCATATTTAAATGAACACTGGACATATTCAAGTGATATTTTTGGTAATGTTTATCGGTGTTTTTATGATAAAAATAGATACGCATACTGAAAGTATGTTAAAGGTGAATTATAAATAAAGAGTTGTAAATTTTTGGGCGATAATGGCGATTGCTTAAACTTTCCTAACAATCTTTTTAAGGCGTTTGATTGGGAGTGGGAAGTTTTGTTCGTGGACGTGTTTGTCTATTCTTAAAACTTTGGCTTCTCTTTCTTCGAATTCTGAGAAGGCGACTAAAACAATGTCGCCTTCTTTTATGTCAGAAAGAGTGCAAAGCACAAACGCTTTTTCTTGCGTGTCCAAATATTCCACTTTGGCGATGTCGTAGTAGCCATATTCTTTAAGTTTTCCGCCAGCGGTCGAATGTATCATAGTTTCTCCTTTTAACAATATATATTTTAAACTAATAATTAAACTATATCAAACAAACTAATTTTAATTCAATATTCACTTTAGGCGTAAAAAAGAAAGGAAAATTCCTTTCTTGATTTAGTTGTTTTAAGCAATGTAATTGGAGTAAACATTATGATTGAATTTCGGCAACCTGAACGCCGTTTGCCTTTCTTTCTTCTTCGATGAGTTGCGAGAATAAATCTCTAACTTGATAAGGGCGTTTAATATTCTTTAAAACAAGTTGAGGCTGTCTTTCATCGTTGCTATACAAAGTAACTGTACCCGTCCCAAAAATTTTATCTGTAAAAGACTGATGAAGAGAGATATCATACATACGGTATAAATTCACCTCTTCTATGTGAGTGGAAAAGAGTCCGATATCGCGGAAGGTCTTGAACCAAACATCGCCATTTTTTATGAGATAATAGCGCGTGAAAGAAAGTGGCATGCCCATAAAGCGCTTCCTATCCTTCCAAATTAGAGTGGCATTTTCGCCATATTTCTTCTTAACATTCATCTTTTACCTCCAATGTATATCTATATGATACTAAAAATTTGAAGAAAAGTAAACAGTTTTTTAAAAAAATATAATTAAAAGCGAAAAATTTTAAGAGCCGATAGCATAATGCAGTGAAGAGTGAAGGCGAGCCAATGACTCGCAGTGAAGGGAAGGCAAAGCCTTCTAGTGAAGAGTTGTGGATAAACTGACGCTTTGCGTTTGAGTGAAGAACGAAAGAAAATCAAAGATTTTTAAGTGAAGAGTGAAGAACTGTGGATGATTTTTGGGTCCATGATTAAAATTAAATGGTATTAATTAAGCAGAAGGCAGAAATTCTATTTGTTAGAAATTTTGTTCACACTGAAAAAAAGAGAGGTTTTTTAGACCTCTCTTTTTTGTTATTTTTTGCTATTACTTACAAAAGTTTCCGCAACCACAGTTACTTAAAAGTAAGAGGAAGAGGATTGTGCCACAGTCAACGTTGATGCCTTTCATACCGCATCCGCCACAGCCGCAGCATTGAAGTAATAAGATGAGGAAGAGTAGAGAGCAGCAGTCATTACCGCATCCGCCACAATCTCTGTTCATATCACCTTGGTTACAGCCTCCAAAAAAGTTCATATGTACCTCCTAAAAATTTTTCATATGTAGTGTGCGTCTGCACATTATCATTCTATTAAAAAGTGCAAAAAGTGTGAAAATATATCTATGATTTTATGAAAACAATTTCTAAAAAGTTAGAAAAAGTATGGAAGAAATGGTGGAAAATTTATAAAAGATTAAAGTTGTCAAAAGAGACGCTGAAAAATATCAAAATTAAGAATAAAAGTGAGAAATTTGCAGAAAATAGAAGTGTTTAAAAGGAGGAAACATGAAAAGAAGTTTAAAAAGTTTAATATCGCTGTTTGCAGTTGTGGCAATTTTGTTTGTTGCTGGCATCACGCTTTCGGCCTGCGGAGGTGGAAACAACTACATAACGCCGTCAGACGGAGCGTCCTTCTCAGGGAGCGATGTCAAATTCACAAATGCCAGTGATTTCAGTTTAAGGTATCTTGGCGACAACAAGTATGAAGCAAACGGAAGCGCAAACACAATGACAGCGGAGCAAGCGTCGACATGGGGCACAGTGGAAGGCGCTAAATACGTGGTTTTAAACGTTAAAATGGGCGTTGACGGCTCAGCAATAATCGGCTGGCGTGACGCTGAAACAGCGGACAAAGCCTTTGAAGAGAGCGAAATTGACGGAACTTTAATCAAGCGCTCAACTGCAAGCAACGAAACGAAGAACTACATCTTGGCACTAAGTGACGGCGACACCTACAGACACGAGGAACTTCCTATTTGGCGTATTGAAGTGACCGAAAAAGACGCAACCGAGACTAAGGTTTTCACAGTTGACTTTTCAAAACTATATAACGAGTAGATAGGTTGGTCGAAAATAAAAGGGTAGCAGATGCTATCCTTTTTAATTAATTTTGTGTGAAAGAAAATTTTAGATAAGTGAATATGTGAAAAATTTTCTACAAAAACAATATAGTTATTATTTAAGATATTTTTCTCTTTTACTTGTCTTTTTTTTGATTTATTTGTTATAATAATTTTGAAATCGTTAAAAGGACAAGTGAGAGTGGATTTAATCAAGTTTAACGGAACAAATGAGAAGTTATTTTCGCGATATGTTGTGGAAGATGTCACGCCGAAAACCACCTTGATTGTGCCAGAAACACATAACGCACTGGTGATATTAAACGGCGAGATGCTTCAAACGCTATCCAAAGGGCGATACAAACTGAGCCAAATCGTCGACGTCGGCAAGAGCGAAGAGAGTTCGCTTGAAATTATCTTTGTTTCCAAAACGGCAAAGTTGAAACTGCTTTGGGGAACGGCAAACAAGTTCACGCTTGTTGACCCTGTGCTTAAAAGGCCGTATAAACTTGGCATGAGTGGAGAGTTTGAGGTGCAGGTGTCCGACCCAAGAAAATGCTTCCTTTATCTCGTGGGCTCGGAAGAGATGTTGACCGCCGACGCTTTGCAGGATAGGTTGATGTCTAGACTTGTAGCCGAGATTGGCGATGTGCTTTCAAAATATGTTGCCGAAAATAATCTAAGATTTGACCAAATATTCATGAAAAGGCAACAGATTGCCGAAATTGCCTTAAAGCAAATTTCCGCAATCTTTCAAAGAGACTATGGCATAATGGTGTTCTCGCTGAACATCTCAAACATCATCTTTGATGAAGATATGGCGGTTCCAAATGAGAAAGTTTGCCCAAACTGTGGCACAAAGTTGAACGCTGACGCAAAGTTTTGTTATAATTGCGGAAAGAAGCAGGATAGTGGCAAGATTTGTCCAAAGTGCCATGCAGAAAATGTGGACAACGCAAAGTTTTGCAGTGCTTGTGGAGAAAAATTTTAGGAGGTAGTTATGTTATATGCCTATATCGCACTCGCGGTTATCATTGTTGGAATTTCCATTTTCTTCTTGGTGAAAGAAGTTCGAAATCCTAAAAAGAAGATGACAGAAGGCGGTGATGTTGTTGAAAGTAAACGTCGAATAGAAAAGGCGGTGCAAAACATTGAAAGCATGCTTGAACTTATCAAATCCAACGACAAGTTAAAGACCAAACTTGCGTCCTTAAGAGAAATCATCCGCTTTTTAAACCCAGTTAAAAACGAAAAGGTGAAAGTGATTGATGAAAAGATGCTGGCGCGCCTAGACGATATGAAGATTGAGATAAGCAAGGACGAAAACAGTGAAACCATTTGGCGTATGATTGAAGAAGTGGAAGGATACATCGCACAAAGGACAAAGGAACTATGAAACGAGAACTTTCGGTGGATAAAAATTGCGAGAACTCTGAGAGCGTGCTAAACGAACTTAGACTTGGTTACATAAACCTAGAGGACGGGCTATTTAATTTAGCGCAAACCAACTTTGACATGGTGATACTTGCCGACCCGACCTGCGCGGACGCCTACTGGGGACTTATGCTTTGCAAATATAAGATAAGGCGAGAAGAAGCGTTAAAGTCAAACGCTACGCTCTATAAGGACATCGTCAAACTTAAGGAGTATGACAAAGCGATGGAAAACGCTGACGAAACAAAAAAGGGAATTTTTAAAAACCTTTTGAGCGAGATTTTGAAACTACAGCAGGGCGATAACTATTAAAAGGAGAAGATATGTGGTGGCCATTTAAAAGAAACAAATTTAAAAATATTGCACGAGAGGACTTAGTCAACTCCATTTGCGAACTTGAACGGCAGGAGCGCACAGCGGAAGCGGAAATTATGCAAAAGCAGAAGGAGATTGACGCACTCTTAGAGAAGGGCAAAACGGAAAAGACGGAAGATTTAAGACTTTTCTACGCAAAGAAGATAAATCATCTCAAGGAAGAAAAGGCGAGCATTGTGCAAAGGGGGATGTATCTACTTTATAACATCCGCCTTATGAACAAACTTAAGGACGCGTATGACTCTAACGCGTTCTATAAAACTAAAACCAAAGTGCCGTTATCAGAACTTCTTGCCGACCAAAAGGGACTTGCGAAATTCTTGAATAAGGCGCTGGAAACAAGGATATCGTCGGAAGATGTGTTGACAAGTGCGGACGACCTTTTCACGGAAATTCAGGGTGCTTATGACAAGAACGAAAGTATATACGGGCTTAAGAAAGAAGACGAGCAACTACTTTCAAGTTTTGAAAAAGAGGGCGCGTTAAAGGATGAAGAGATAATCGGTGTGACCGAAGAAAAAACAAAAAAGAAAAAAGCAAAAATGGAGGAGTAAAAAATGGGACTTTTTAAAACTAAACAACAAAAGGAAATTCAAAAGAAGATGCTTGTTAAACGCACGGTAAATTCCATGAACAAGCAAATCTCAAGGCTGGAGGAGCAGAAAAAGGTGTTTATCGACGCTGCAAAAAGGGCGAAAGAGAAGAATCTTGACGCTCAATTTAACTTGGCGCTCTCTGGCTACCGCATGACAGTGCAACAGCAAAAGCGCGCTCAAGAGATGCTTTTGAACTTTGAAATCACCGCTCAAATGCGCGATGTCACCATGATGACCACTGAGTTTTTGAAGGGTATGAGCGTGATAAGCAAGGAGATGAGCAAACTTGCTGACGCCAAGGAATTTGAGAAGATTCAGGCGCAGTTTGAAGAGGCAATCACTGCTGTTGAAACTCAAACTGAGCAAATCGACTCCTTCATGGAGATAAGCCAAGAGAGTTTCGCCGCTGCTGGTAAGGCGAAAGACGGACAAAACATTTCCGCCGACGACTTTGAAAAATACATAATGGAAGCCTCTTCCAGCGAGCAGGCGTCGAACGAAGATATCGACAAAGAGATTGAAGAATTAAAGAAAAAAATCGACAGTGAAGCATAGGAGAAATCGTGGAGGATATTGAACTTTTAAACGACACCTTCAACCTTTACATGCAAAAGGGCAAAGAGGCGAAAGAGAAAGGAAACTACGCACTTGCAAAGCGTAATTTTATGCTTGCGGGCGAAACCATGATGAAACTTGCCAAGGCTAGTCAAGGCTCTCTTCGCGATGCCAGGATGAAACGCGCAAGGCGGATTGTGGAACTCTCAGGTAACCTTCAAGAGAAAAAGAAGGAAAGTAAGGAGAGCGATGACGAGGATGTCAAGAAATGGCAATCGGCAGAAATTCCAAACATCCACTTTTCCGATGTTGCGGGCTTAGACGATGTTAAAAAGGCGATAAAGATAAGGATGATAAATCCGTATCTTCATCCAGATAAGTATAAACTCTACAACAAAAAGACCGGCGGTGGCGTGCTTCTCTATGGTCCACCTGGGACTGGTAAAACAATGATTGCAAAGGCGATTGCCTGCGAAGTTGGAGCGAAATTCTATAACGTCAAAGGCTCGGACGTCGTTTCCAAATGGGTGGGCGAAAGCGAAAAGAACATCAACGCACTCTTTGAAGAGGCGAATAAGCAAGATAGGGCAATCATCTTCATCGATGAGATGGACAGCCTTCTTGGTAAGCGCGGAGTTGACACGCACAACGATAAGCGCGTCAACGAGTTTTTGCAACAGATGGACGGCTTCACTGGGAAAAATCCAAACCTTCTCCTTCTCGGTGCAACGAACAGGCCATGGGATATCGACAGCGCGGTGCTCCGCTCTGGGCGTTTTTCGCAGAAGATATATATTCCGCTTCCAGACGCCAAAGCACGCAAGTTTATGATTGAAAAGAGCATGAAAAACGTGCCGGTGGTTAAAGACTTTGACGTCGATAAGATTGTGAGAGAGACCGAGATGTTCAGCGGTGCGGATATCGACGAACTATGCGACAGAGCAAAGGATGAACCGCTTTTAAAGTCGATTGAAGAAGATAGAGTTGTGGAGATAACAAACGCGGACTTTGACAATGTTTTAAAGGTCTTTCCACCAAGCGTGACCGAAGCGGACATAAAATTATTTGATAAATTTAACAGCGAGATGAGCAGCCTTATCACCAAAAAGAAAAAATAGGAATTATGAGAGAGCGAGTTTGTAAGAATTGTGGCGGAAAAAGATATGTTGAAGTTGGGCAGAACATGTTTAAATGCTTGTTCTGTGGGACTATCTATGTCGATGAATATTCGTCAGGCGAAGAAGAGATTTTGATTGTCGGCGCCTATGAGAAACTTAGGGAGTATAAGTTCGACACGGCAGTCAGCGAGTTTAGTAAGATTATCGCTCTCTATCCAAAGTCATACGAAGCGTATTACGGAAGGCTTCAAGCGAAACACAAGGTGGTGTATTTTGTCAGCAAAACAAAGAACAAGCGCTATCCATCCTTTTTCGGCACGGAAATACCTTCATATTTTGAAGATGACGACTATAAAAAGGCGGTGGAGTTTGCACCAAAGGAAGTGGCAAAAAGTTATGAAGAGCAAGCAAACTACATCGAAAAAATTAAAAGAGAGTTTGACGCGCTAAATCTTCCGCCATGCGATGTGGTCTATAATGCCAACCCTAAATCCAAAAATTATGATAAAGTCAAGGAAGCGTTATCTAAATATAACACCTTTATCCGTGAGGACGCCAAAAAGAAAAAGGGGAGTCTAGAGACCTATCTTTTTCACGCTATTTCGACCTGTAGGTGCGAGGTTTTGCTTTTAGAAGACGAAAAAGACCTAACAGAACCTAAGAATAAGAATCTATGCGACAGGTTTAACTATCGAATTGAAACAAAACAGCGTTTTCCTTCTTCCTTTATTGTCATATATGACGAAAAGAAGGTTAAACTTGACAGCATAAAAAACGCCTATCCGTTTTTGCAGGTGCTTTTGTCGGTCAACGACCTTTCCTTTACATTAGATTTAGCAAACTTCGTTAAAAAGGCGCTGGAGCGTGACTATAACGAAACTGCAACACTTGATAAACGCACAGTTGAAAAGGTTGAACCTGTTAAAGTTGAACCGACGCCAGTGAACACCAAAGAACTTGGAAGTTACAATGTTGAAAATGTGCCGTTGTCGGATAAGAATAAGACCAAGTGGATTTTTTATAGTCTTAAAAACGGCGACTTTGAAACGGCGGAGAAGTTGATTGATGAGAGTAAGAGTGAAAACCGCGGAGAAATCTATTTCGCGTCACTCTTATGCCAAGAAAAGATTAAAACGCCAGAAGAATTTTTCTCAAATTTAGACAATTTCAAAAATAAAGAACTACTTGAGGATATTTTAAAATACTCCGATAAGGACTTTGCCGACAACTTTTTAAACCGCTGGGAAGAGTTGATTGTCAGCGAAAATGATGTGGACGCATACGTCACATATCTTCCTTTCCTTGTGCCATACACAAATTCGTGGCGAGGCGAGTTTTTAAAGCAAGCGGAAGAAAAGGCGATTGAGACGCAGGATAGTAGGCTCATCGAATGCGTGGAGAAAGCGATAGATAGCAACGAAGATTTGGTCAATTTCTATTTCCAACTTGCGCAAAAGTCAGGCGACGAAAACTATTACAACAAGATTTTAAAGTTGAATAACGGTCATGCGCCGAGCCTATATGCACTTTTTATGCACCACTTTTCTTCGGTTAATGACAAGTTGAATTTTAGAGACGACAAGGCGATTAAGGATGTGCTTCAATACTGCTCAAGCGAGCAAAAAGAAGGCTTTTTGAACGGACTTATCGACCAAATTCTAGATGTCTCTTTCTATGATTTAGAGAGCGCGGAAAAGCAACTTGACTACTATCTTTCCTATTACGACAATCCGCAAAACGAAGTAATAAAGATAGCGAAATTTTTGAAAGGCTATGGATTTTTTAGACTGGCAGAGAAATATATAAGTTTGGCGATTAAAAACGAAAAAAATAACGCGTCGCTCTACTGGGAGTTAATTCAAATCAAAACTCACGCCAAAAACGAGGCGGAACTACTGACCACAAACGTCAAGATTTCGGAACTAGACGACTGGGCAAGCGTCTTAAGTTACGCAAGCGAGGAGGAGGCGGAGCATTATGCACAGATAGTGGCAAACTCCAACACCACAAGCGCAAAAAAGGTCTTTCGACCAGAGGTTTACGATAAAATTCGCTTGAAAGAGAAACTTCAGGAGTTTATAAATCGTAACAACAAACTTTTAAACGAAGTTGACGACCAAACAACAGCCAACTACTATCACGCGCAGATTTCGGCGTTTGAAAACTACTTTGAAAAAATCGACAGCGCTACGAATTTTGAAGAATATATGGAAGTGGTGGGTAAGATTGAAGAGAGATTGAACGCTATGGAACTTACGCTTGACACTTCAATTAGCCTTGCCGATATCGCCATTAAAAGCGAGCGTTATGGCGCAGTTGTCAAGGAAGAAAAATCGCGTAAAGACAAGTATTTAACTGACGAAGAGGTGGCAAAACGCAAGAAAAAGAGAGATTTGACGCTGTTTGGTTGCCTATGCCTTATGCCTATGCTTTTGGTTACCCTTCTTCTCATCTTTGTTTTAGTTTTTCCAAAGGATATGTATCTTTGGATATCGCAGGATGCGGTCATCGTTTTAACGCTTCTTTCTGTTGTTTTAGGAATAGGCGTGTTTATCTATAACCTTGCAAAGAAGAACACCACAGAATTTTACCGCGTGACAAGACTATGTATCTTCGCAGTTGGAATTGTCAACCTATTTTTAATGCTTATCGGCTTCTACATCTCTCCACCAAACCTAGAGGTAAACACATCGAGAGAATTTGAAAAACTTACGCATAACGCAAAATATGCCAACGTCTTAGTTATGGAAGATTTGGATATGGCGGAAATAAATTGGCAACCTTTTGCCTTCTATGGCGAGATTGACGGCGGTGGGCATAGGATATACAACCTTTCGGCTGAATCGATGTTCACAAATTTAAGTGGAAATGTTCGTAACTTGAATGTGGAATTTATTGACTTCGTGGGAGATGAATTCTATGGTTTAGCAAGAACAGCAACTGGAACAATTAGAAACTTAAATATCATCACGAAAATCTCCTTGCAAGGTGAGGGAACATATGGCGGAATGGTTGGAGAACTTGTGGGCGGAGAGATTTCGAGTTCCACTGCGACGATTGAAATCGACATACGCGGAAAAGTCACATTAGGTGGACTTGTCGGCTATATGGATGAGAACGCTAGACTTTTTGAAACCTATGCAAGCCTTTCTGGCACGATTATTGGCGAAGGGAATATCGGCGGACTTGTCGGCGAAAATGACGGCGGAGTGATAGATGAGAGTTTTTCCACTCTTTCAGTGAACGCTACTATCGATAATGCGAATTTCGGCGGACTTGTTGGACTAAATCGCGGTGATGTTCAAAACTCTTATGCCGAAGGCTCACTGGCTGTCTCTGGCGGAGTGAACAACATCGGTGGGCTTGTCGGAGAATTTTTCAGGCGTCAAAGGACGATTGAGAAATCGTATAGCGCGGTGAGTATCAATGCCGTCGAATTTGGCGCGATCGTTGGGCGCTTTGAAGAAGGAATAATTCAAAATTCTTTCGCGTTCACTGGAACAAACGTCTATCTAAGCAAAAACACCAACGATATTCTGGCGCAAGTGCCAACTAATTGCCGAATATTTAATAATGCCACAGAATTTACAAACACCTTTAATCTAGATGATGAAATTTGGTCTATTTCAAACGGCGAAATGCCAACGCTTAACTTTGTAGAAACAAGTGGAACAAATTAAAAATAATGCATAAAAAACTTATGGGCCTTTCATAAGTTTTTTTACTTACTTAATAAAAAAATGGAAACGAGAACTTATTTTTGCTTGCAAAAATTTCTTGAAAATGATAAAATCTATTTGCTGTAATTTTATGCTTATTAATTAATTATAAAATATATTTTTATAAATCTTAATTGACAAAAAATTTGATTTTATACATAAAGAACTAGCAAATTTATGCTTACATCTAAATAAATAAAAAAAGAGGCGAAATATGTTTAAACTATTTAAATATCTAAAAGGAATTGACTATCTTTACATTTTCTTTGTTGTCTGCCTTGTGGTTTTGCAGGTGTGGTTAGATTTGGAACTACCAACCTACATGGCAAACATCATCGAGTATCTTCAAATAGAGGATATGCCTAACCGCGTCAATGAAATTCTCATCAATGGCGGTTTTATGCTTGCCTGCGCAGTGGGGAGTTTGCTGTCGGCTGTCATCGTCAACTTTTTTGTGGCGAAGGTCAGCGCAAGGCTATCGGCAAACCTAAGATTTGCGCTCTACGGCAAGATTGAGAGTTTTTCGCTCACTGAACTTAACAAGTTTTCAACTGCAAGTTTGATAACAAGAACAACAAACGACATCAACAACATTCAAATGCTCATTTCTATGGACACGCAGTCACTTATCAAAGCACCAATTGTGGCAGTTTGGGCAATTATTACCATAGTCGGTAAAAGTTGGCAGTGGTCGGTGGCAACGGCAGGAGCGGTTGTGGCGCTTGTTATAATTATGCTCGTTGTTTTCGTGTTTGCTGTGCCTAAGTTTAAGAAAATTCAAACCTTAACCGACAATATCAACCGCGTGACAAGAGAGAACTTGACTGGTATCAGAGTTATTCGCGCATCAAATGCGGAAAAGTATCAAAATGATAAGTTTGACGAGTGCAACTCAGCTCTCACTAAAAACAACCTTTCAGCAAACAGAATTATGGCAATCATGAACCCAGGAATGTCGCTCATTATGACCAGCCTTACCCTTGCTATATACTGGATAGGTGCGTATATCGTTGAGGACGCGGTGGACCTTGCCAACATGATGACCTTCACATCCTATGCAATGCAGGTCGTTATGGCGTTTATGTTACTGATTATCATCTTCATTTTGCTTCCGCGTTCGCTTGTGTCCGCAAGAAGAATAAACGAGGTTTTAAATACTCAAAACTCCATCTTCTCTGGCGATTTCAAAGACGAAAAATTTTACGACGAGGCGGTTGGCAAGGAAGATTATGTTGTTTTCAACAATGTCTCCTTTAAGTATGCCGACGCAAATGAATATGTTTTGAAAAACATCTCTTTCAGCGTCAAAAAGGGCGAGACGGTGGCGTTTATCGGCTCAACTGGAAGCGGTAAAAGCACGCTTATCAACCTAATTCCGCGTCTATACGATGTCACCGAAGGCGAACTTTTGATTGACGGCGTCAACGTCAAAGACTATGACACAAAGACGCTCAACAAAAAGATTGGTTACACTCCTCAGCGCGGTGTGCTGTTCAGCGGAACGGTTAAATCCAATATCGACTTTGGTGACAACAACGCCGACGAAGAGACCATCAAAAATTCGTTAAAAATCGCACAGGCGTCTAACTTTGTCTCAAAAATGGAAGGCGGACTTGACGCACGAATCGCGCAGAGTGGAACCAATGTCTCTGGCGGACAGAAACAGCGTCTTTCTATTGCGCGTGCGATTGCCAGAAAGCCGGACATCTTCATCTTTGACGACAGTTTCTCAGCGCTCGACTTTAAGACGGATAGAAAACTTAGAACGGCACTGGCAAAACATACTGAAGGCACAACAAAGTTCATTGTCGCTCAGCGTATCGGCACCATTAAAGACGCCGACAAAATCATTGTGCTAGATAGTGGCAACATGGTGGGCATCGGCACTCACGAGGAACTACTCAAAAATTGTCCTATCTATAAAGAGATTGCATTGTCACAATTATCTGAGGAGGAATTACAATGAGAGGGCAGGTAAAAACGGCAGAAAAGCCGGCCAAGGGACAATTTAAAAAGTCCATGGGCAAACTCATAAAATATTGCAAAAAATTCTATTGGCTAATTGGAATATCTCTCATCTTAGGCGCGATTTCCGTGGTATGCCAAATCATCTCTCCAAATTTAATCAGCAGGTTAACAGAACTTATCACAAATGGCTTAGCAAGTGGTGGTGTCGACCTTGACGCAGTCACAAGAATAGCGCTGACAATTTTGACGCTCGCCTTATTCATGGCAGTACTCGGCTATTTCCAACATTTCATAATGGCGACAGCCACACAAAAAATAGTTTTCAAGTTTAGATATGACATCTCATGGAAGATAAACAAACTTCCGCTTCAATATTTCGACACACACCTTTACGGCGACACCTTGAGCCGTGTTACGAACGATGTCGACACGATAGGGCAGACCATGAACCAGTCAGTTTCAAGTTTGTTCTCCAACATCATCCTTTTTGTCGGTGTTGTGATTGCTATGTTTGTCACTCAGTGGATAATGGCGTTCACCGTGATTGTGGCAACGCTTATCGGCTTTTCAATCATGCTGATATTCTTAACAAAATCACAAAAATATTTCATCATGCAACAAAAGGATTTGGGCGACCTAAATGCGCACATCGAAGAGGTATATTCAGGGCACAACGTTGTGAAACTCTTCAATGCTGAGAAGGATAAAGGCGAAGAGTTTGCAACCATCAACAAAAAACTCTACACAAGCGCTTGGAAATCTCAATTTTTGTCTAACGCTATGATGCCTATCATGGGCTTTGTTGGCAACTTTGCCTTCGTTGCAGTGTGCGTGGTGGGCGCTGTGCTTGCCGCAAACGGCACAATCGGGCTTGGACCTATTGCCGCGTTCATGATATACGCGCGTATGTTCTCTAACCCACTCTCTCAAATTGCTCAGTCGCTCACAAGTTTGCAATCAACTTCTGCGGCGTGCGGACGCGTCTTTGAATTTTTGGAAGAGAATGAACTAGAGAATGAAGAGAATAAAACAGAAATGCTCACCGATGTCAAAGGCAATATCGAATTTGACCATGTTAAGTTTGGCTACACCAAGGGCAAAACAATCATAAAGGACTTTTCGGTCAAGATCTATGCCGGCGAAAAGGTGGCTATCGTTGGCCCTACTGGCGCTGGAAAGACGACGCTTGTCAACCTTCTTATGCGCTTCTATGAGATAGATTCAGGCGACATTCGAATTGACGGCAAATCGATTAAAGATTTGACGCGCGAAAACATCCATGACCTTTTCGGCATGGTGCTTCAAGACACTTGGCTTTTCCAAGGCACAATCAAAGAGAACTTACGATACAACAAGGAAAACGTCACCGATGAGCAGATAGTTGAAGCGTGCAAGAGCGTGGGCGTCGACCACTTCATTCAAACTCTGCCACAGGGCTACGACACTGTGATTGACGACGCGGTAAACTTGTCCGCTGGACAAAAGCAACTTCTCACCATCGCAAGAACCATGGTAGCAAACAATCCTATGCTCATCTTAGACGAAGCAACGTCATCCGTCGACACAAGAACGGAAGAACTCATCCAACGCGCGATGGATAAACTTATGGAAGGGCGAACATCCTTCATCATCGCGCACCGACTTTCCACAATCAAAAACGCCGACATCATTCTTGTTTTAAAGGACGGCGATGTTATCGAAAGTGGCAACCACGAAGAACTTATGGCAAAGGGTGGCTTCTACGCAGATTTGTATAATAGTCAATTTGCCGAGAATTAGGACAGACACCAACTCCGCTAAACGCCGACACGAAAAGTAAACTTTTCTAACGGCTACTCCGTTGGTTTCTCCGCCTAGTCCTCTTCCCTGTATGTGATTTTCGATTTGTGCGCACCGGGCAAAGCCCTTCCCCTCGCAAAATCGAAAATTGATTTGAGTAGTAAAAATCGGGTGTTGAAGGGAAAGTGGTTTTGATTAAAGATAGTAGGCAATGCCACAACTGCGCTTAATTTTGATTTTTGTCCTGCGCCAAACCTCTTCACTGAAAACTGAAAGGTTTTCTTCACTTTTAAAATTTTTCGCTTATCGTTTGTATATAAAAATTTTTTTCTCACAAACTACCTTGTGCAAAGGAGATATTTATGAGAAGATTGCTATTTTCTTTAATAGGAGTGCCAATGATGTTAAGTGCAATTATGGGAGTTTTAGATGTCTTTCCGTATGGAGATTTAAGTTTTATTGCAAATGGCGAAGTGATAGAGATAACCGATGAGCAAAAGGCGGACATACAAGAGGAATTTTTGAAATATATTGAAAATGCCTACGACACGCCAGCGCTTGGGGTGACCTTTCCAGAACTATACGACAAAATGCTTAAAGACGGATATTATCTTAATTTCAAGCTTGACGGATATTACGAATTTAACGGCTTAGGTTTCAACGAACTGACAATCAAGGTAGAAGAAGATGGCTATGGTTTCAACATCTATCGCGGAATAGACGGCAAGTTTCAAGGCAGGTGCTTCTACATCAACACCGAAAACTCTTCTTCAGACCTATACAATGTTTTAGACAACATCATCTCGACTAGAGCAGAAGAAATTTAATAAAAAATATGCATCTTGTGGTGTATATTTTTTCAATTTTATTTGACTAATATTATAATATATTATACAATATATAGGCATAACGGCAAGCAAAATTTTCCACATAATGTGGTTTTGCTTTAGCAATTAACAAAAGGAGAAAGTATGAAAGAAGAATTTATTGACGCTTGGAAAGGCTTTAAAGCGGGCGTATGGCAGGAGAATATCGATGTTGCCGACTTTATCAAGGAAAACTATAAGGAATATAAGGGCGACGATAGTTTTCTCGCTCCAATATCTTCAAAAACGAAGAAGGTTTGGAAGGAGTGCGAGAAACTTTTGCACAAAGAGGCAAAGGCAGGACTTTTGGATGTCGAACTTGACGCAGTTTCTGGCATAACAAGTTTTAAACCGGGATATATCGACAAGAAAAACGAAGTTGTTGTCGGGCTTCAAACGGACAAACCACTTAAGCGCATTGTCAATCTCTATGGCGGAACGCGTATGGCGGACAAGGCGCTTGAAGCATACAACAAAAAGTTAAATCCAACCCTTGAAAAGCACTTTAAAGAGTTTAGAAAGACGCACAATGATGGCGTGTTTGATGTTTACACGCCAGAGATTAGACGTGCAAGAAAGGCTGGGCTTTTAACTGGGCTTCCTGACGCGTATGGAAGAGGCAGAATAATTGGCGACTATCGAAGAGTGGCGCTCTATGGCGTTGACAAACTTATCGAGTTTAAGCAAAAGGATTACGCCAAAATTGACGTTTCATCCGAAGAAAATATTAGACTTCGCGAAGAAGTTGCAGAACAAATTAAGGCGCTCAACAAACTTAAAGAAATGGCAAAAAGTTATGGATTTGACATCTCAAAGCCAGCGACCAATGCGTATGAGGCAGTGTAGTGGCTATACTTTGCCTACCTTGCAGGCGTGAAAGAAGATAACGGCGCGGCAATGAGTTTGGGGCGCACCTCTACCTTCCTTGATATTTACATCGAAAGAGATATGCAAAAGAAATTGATGACCGAGAAGGACGCTCAGGAACTTATCGACCAATTTATCATCAAACTTCGCCTTGTTCGACATCTAAGGACGCCAGAATATGACGAGATTTTCGCTGGCGACCCAACTTGGGTGACTGAGAGCGTCGGCGGTATGCTTGATGATGAGCACAGTTTGGTGACCAAAAATTCGTTTAGATACTTGCATTCACTTATCAACCTTAATCCTTCGCCAGAACCAAACTTGACCATTCTCTATTCAGCAAAATTGCCAGCAAACTTTAAACGCTATTGCGCAAAGATTTCCATTCAAACGGACGCCATCCAGTATGAAGGCGACGATGTTATGCGCCCAATCTATGGCAGTGACTACGCGATTGCGTGCTGTGTTTCAGCGATGAAAGTGGGCAAGCAGATGCAGTTCTTCGGCGCACGCTGTAATTTGGCAAAAACTCTTCTCTACTCGCTCAACGGCGGTGTGGATGAAAAGAGTGGCGCGCTTGTGGTTGAAGGTTTAAAGAAAAACAAGGAAAGCGTTTTAAACTTTGACACTGTTTGGAAAAACTATCTTAAAACTATGAAACTTGTGGCTAAAACCTATGTTGATGCCATGAACATCATCCACTATATGCACGATAAATACGCCTATGAGGCCATCCAAATGGCACTTCACGACACAAACGTGGAAAGGCTTATGGCGTTCGGCGTGGCAGGTTTCTCAGTGGCGGTTGACTCGCTTTCGGCTATAAAATACGCGAAAGTCAGCCCAATTAGAAATGATGAAGGCATCATTGTCGACTTTAAAATCACAGGCGATTTTCCAAAGTTTGGTAACGATGATGACAGAGTGGACGAGATTGCGGTGGAACTTGTCAAGGCGTTTAAGGCATGCCTTGATGAGCATAAGACCTATAGAAAATCGATTAAAACATTGTCACTTCTCACAATCACATCGAATGTTATGTATGGCAAAAAGACGGGCGCAACTCCAGACGGCAGGCGCGCAGGCGTGCCTTTTGCACCAGGTGCGAACCCTATGCATGAGCGTGACACATCAGGCGCACTTGCTTCGCTCAACTCTGTGGCAAAAATTCCGTATGCTGATTGCTGTCAAGACGGCATCTCCAACACCTTCTCCATTGTGCCAGACGCACTTGGCAAGGATGATAAGGCAAGAGTGAAGAATTTGGTCAACATCTTAGACGGATATTTCACTCAACAGGCACAACATCTCAATGTCAATGTTCTAAATCGTTCGCTACTAATTGACGCTATGAACAATCCTTGGAAATATCCAAACTTGACTATCAGAGTGAGTGGATATGCGGTCAATTTCAACAAACTTTCTCGCGCTCATCAAGAGGAAGTGATTGCAAGAACATTTCATACAACAAGATAATTTGGTGCAAAAATGCAATTCGCACCAAATCAGTGAAGAGTGAAGGGAAGAAGAAAAGTAAGAGTGAAGACGAACCTATGGTTCGCAGTGAAGAATTGTGGAAAGATTAATGATAATAAGACAAAATTTAATCTCTAAATATAATTGAAAATTATTAGAATGTGTAAGCAAGTTGAGAGAAAATGTGGTTTTGATTATAGAATAGATAACTTTATAATAAAATCTT
>CALWEZ010000008.1 GCA_944377455.1 uncultured Clostridia bacterium | reverse complement strand
TTATGATAGATGATTACTATAAGGTCATAGATGAACTTATGGATAATGGAGTAAAATGTTTGTGTTTTAGAGATAAAAGAAACAAGACAGGTAAACATAAAGTGCCAGAAGTCTATTCTTGGGAAGAAGTTTTAGAGTTTTTCGAAAACTACGCATAATGAAATTTTAAATTTACTTTGACTAAGGTATTATGGCGCAAATTGCTATAAATTACAATACATATAAACACTATTTTATGGCTTTGCTCTTTTTAAAGTGGAGTTTAAAAATATGATACAGTATAAAAAAAGTAACTTTGGCTTGCAAGTTACTTTTTCTTTATCTAAGGCTCTGATTTTATTATTTTTATGATTTGGTCGAAACTTACTTGCTTTTCTCTCTTTTTTCTTCTTCGCAAAAGTTCAAGTGCCACCATATATAATGCATATCCAACTCCAAATACGGGTGCGATTACCCAAACTGTCAGCGGAGTTCCGTCAAGTATTGGGCTGTTGATGTAAAAGGCGCTTCCAAAGTTTAATACATGGATGAGGAAAGTCCCAAAGGTTATATATGCCAAAAAGCCTATAACAAGATTTGGCCATTTTTTGTAATTTGGTATAAACCAACCGATGAGTCCAAGAAGTATGCAAAGGTATAAGCCAACTGCATGGTGAAGTAGTCCAGAAATTGTTGGATTATAGAAGAAAGAAGCGTTCTGTTCGATAAAATCTGGATAGCACAAGGTTAACAAATCACCCACAAAGGCGACATATAGAACAAAGTGTAGCACATTGTTATTGCGTTTGCCGAAGATGACAGCAAGTGAAAGCACCAAACTTGATAAACCGCAAAAGGTGTCAGGAATTAGGATGAGTGCATTGCCGTTTCTTATTGCAATCGAAATTCTATTCCATAATATGCAGGCGAACAACAAAACTCCGACACAGCGTACAATAATATCTTGTGTTTTAGTAGATTTTGCGTATCTTTTAATAAAATATAATGATATAACACTTATCACGATAAAGATTGCTAAAAAAGTCAAGTGTTGCCAACCAAATATCTGTGGGTTCATATTTTTCTCCTTTAATGCTAATTATAATTTTAGCAGGAAACAATATAAATATCAAGCTTCTGTAAAAAAATTTTACTATAATAATAAAAAAATTGCGTAAAATTATTGATATTATTTTTCCAATTTGCTAAAACAGCAAAGTAACCATTGATATTCCGGAGTAGCTCAGCGGTGGAGCAGGTGGCTGTTAACCACAAGGTCGTAGGTTCGAGTCCTTAGACTGTATTAATAAAAGAGATTTCAAAAGAAATCTCTTAATTTTATTTTTTAACAATAGTTTACATTATACATTATGCGCGATGTAAGTAATTTTAATCGAAAATTAATATTTCCAGTTGAAAAGTTTTTTTCTTCAAATAGTGCTTGTGTTGGAATAGGATTTCCATAGCAATAGATATATACATCATCCGCAAATTCTTCCAATTTTTGCACTGAGCCCATTGAATAGCTAAAATAGTCGACATTATATGACTTTACAATTTCCGATAGCATATTTTCTTCGTCTAACTTAATTTCAAGTATTCTTGAAGTATCAACTTCTCCAAATTTTCCATTGTCATAGATAAGAATATTCCCGTTTTTTAGTTGCGTAACTTCATGCTGATGTCCAAAACTGTCATTTAGTCCAAAATCATCTCCGCTTCCGCCTAAAAGCCACATTCTTTCGCCGTTTGTTCTGTTTATTTTCATAATTGCACTGATATTTCTGAACGATACAAGGAGATTGTTGTCGTTTGATAAGCAAAGAGAATTGAAATGCATATAATCTTGATAGGTTTGATAGTCCATGATATTTGTTGAATAGTAGGCATACATATCTTCATAATCCTTGCTATGAAAAGACCATAAAATTTCACCATTTTTTACTTCTTGTAATATGCAATCTACTATATACATTTTATCGTCAGATTCGTGTGCTATATAACTTGGTATTTCGTCGCCTTGCAATATTACAGCCTCATTCGTGCAAAGGATATAATGATTGTCATTAAAATAGAGTATATCATGCATTTCAACCCCATTTATTTTGCCGTTTCCATAGTCAAAAACTATCTCTTGCACTAGATTATAATTTTCATCTAGTACTACGGCTTTGCAGTAAACAAGGGTGGAGTTAACACCGAAATCGTTGAAATTAAAAAGAGTTCTGTCCGAAACCATATAGATATATCTTATTTTATTATCAGTTGTAATCACTTTTTGAAAGTCATATAATTCACCAGCAATTTTTTTGTAATATAAAAGTTTGCCAGCGGAGGAAACTTTCATTAAATAGTTTATTTGTTCGTTTTCGCCGTCATACTTTGAATTATATGTTGTAAAATAATAATCCTTTCCACCCACGCTTTCACCTTGTGCCTCATATTGAGGTAAATCGTCTGGTGTAAGATATATCTTTGCATTGAGGATATTATTGTAGTCATCTTCAATTCTAACAGCAATGTAAGAATAAGGAGAAAGGATAGCATCCAAAAATGCTTGGTCCACAACGATGTTTTTTGAGGTGTTGCTATCGTGATAAGTAAGACTAATAGTATATTTTTCATCAGCGGTGATTAATATGCCATTTTCAATAGATAATTCTTTAAGATATGTTGTTTCATTATTGCTTATGGTTATATTTTGATTGTTTATGGTGATCATAAAATTATCATTTAGTTTTACTTTATTGTTGCCACAAGAGTAGAGTGAAAATATCAAAGGAATACAAAATAGAAGTATTAGTTTTTTCATATGTCCTCCAAATAAACTTTTATATGTTTATAATTTTAGCAGAAAACTATATTAATATCAAATTTCTGCAAAAAAATTTTACTATTATAATAAAAAAATTTGTGTAAAATTATTGACTTTATTTTTCCAATTTGCTAAAATAGCAAAGTAACCATTGATATTCCGGAGTAGCTCAGCGGTGGAGCAGGTGGCTGTTAACCACAAGGTCGTAGGTTCGAATCCTATCTCCGGAGCCAGCCAAGCACACTAGAAATAGTGTGTTTTTTAATTTTGCCGTTGACCTTGTGGACAGCGTGAAACGCTGTGTTTTCGAAGAAAACTTAACAGCCACAGGCTGATCTCGAAGAGTATGGAGCGAAGTAAGAGAATTGATATATTGTTTTATTTTTAATATTCGCTTGACTAATTTTGTTATGTTTATTATTATAAGGATAGAGTTTTATATAGTAGGAGAAACTTATGATAACGATAAAAAGAATTTGGACTGAAGATTTTTTATCTCTCGATAAAAATCGGGGGGGGTGCGCCTTAATTGCGAATTTACAATAAATAAGAGAAAACATAAGTTGTTTATTGAATGCGAAAATAAGTGGAAAAAATACCTTTTAACAGAGCGCGCGGATGCTTTCGTTATTTTGCTTTTGCCGATTGCCATGCGCGAAAAGCACGACATTGCAAGTTACTTGCCGATAACAAAAGCATTAAAACAACACTTAGAAGAGAGTTTTATTCCTAAACTTGTCGCTGGTGACAAAACTATATATCACACAAGAATTTTATGTGAAACAGAAGATGAACTTATTGGCGGAAAAGCCGTTGGAACGGCAAATTCGCTAGGCGTTGACTCCTTTTACACAATTTACAAATACGCCAACTGCGAAGATGAAAAATTAAGAATCACACACTTCTATATGGGAAATTCCTCACGAGATTTATGGGGAGTTCACGCAAGAAACTTCTTTACATATTTAGATAAGATTAAACGCCTTCATGACAGATACAAACTGGTGGCGGATGAACTTGGAAAGGAACTTGTTATAACAAGAAGTAACTTCTATCAATTTGTTTGCTTGCGACACTTAAACATCCATGTGACAGTTCACACATACATAACCATGGCGGAGATATTGTGTTTCAAAAAGTTATGGCAGACCTACCTCTTTTCTTCTGGATATTCGCCGGATGACCAAACAACAGTGGGGAGCAGACATCTCGATAGTGCTCATTACGACATCTTTATGTCTCAAGTTCTCACTGTACCTGATTTTAGAATGGTAAGTTCTGGTTCGGAGGTTTCGCGTTATGAAAAGACGGTTATTTTAGCCGACTATGAGGTTGCACAAAAATATTTAAGACCATGCTTCAACATCTACCAAATCAAAGGCAAAAAAGAGATGAAAAATTGTGGCAAGCCGATTTGTAATAAGTGTTTGAGACTCCTTGTCAGCGCCGATGTTTCAGATAATCTTGAAAAGTTTAAGAATGTTGTGGACATTGAAAAATACAAACGCCACCGAAAAAGATATTTTAGAGTTATCGTTTGGCGAAAGCATAAGGACCACTTCTGCGCGGAACTCTATCCACTTTGCAAAGAGAAATATCCAAAAGAGATTAAATCACTTGAAAGATTTAAAAATATTGTCACTTTCCACTGGTTTAAAAAATAGCAAAAAACACCTTCTATAAAATAAGTTAGAAGGTGTTTTTTAGATTGTTTAATAGATGGTTTATTGACAATATGGTTATCATTAAACAAATTTGTTTTTATTTTAATACGGCACTTTGCCGTCATTTTCAACGAACTCTTCGATAGAGAAATTGCATAATTGCTCATTGCTTAGATTTGGATAAATCACATGATTGACCACCATATCGGCAAGAACCAAATCTTCTTTATTAAAGGTGTTACACGTCAGCATGCCGAAATCTTCTTTTCTCAATATCATATCTTCAACATTTTCTCTTTCATATTCTGGAAGACATGTTTCTCTATATAATATCTTGTTTGGCAGATATGTTAAAACGCCAAAGGTCTCTTCAAGGTTGACGAGGTCAAAATTTATTTCACGATAAACTTTGTCGGCGTCATCGAGTTTGAGCATGCTGTAAACATGCTTTGAACGCTGTGTTGGACTTGCACTATCAAAGCAAGGGTCGGCAAGATAGGCGCCATTGATGTGGTATTTTTCATTTTTTATATACACCATGCTGTTCGCATGCGATGACTTATTAGGTTCTTTATTTTTTAGGTATTGTGTTGCGCATGGAATGCCAATCTTTTTGCAAAGTTCAGCAAGCAGATTGGAATATCCTAAGCAGACAATGTTTTTGCCATTATCGTTTAAAATATGAGTTGAAACTCGAGATAGGCAAGGATTGGTTTCCTCTTTATAGTAAGTGTATTGTGTCACCATTTTGTATGCATAAAGATATTTTTCAAGCGGAGAGAGTGCTCTTCCTTCGAACTTTGCATAGTTGATTTCATCTGCCCAGCATTGCAATTTTAAATTTGCTTTTATCACCTTTTTTATCGACATGCCGTCAATTTGCACTATATTATTATAGTTGTTATCGTTTAGCATTTTCACGCACTCAATCACATTGTCTAAGTCGTAAGTGGTAAAAATAGAATAATCGTTTAAATTCAAATTGTTGCTATTTATATAGCATAAATTTTGAATTTCAAAAATTGTGTCAAAAGGATATCTTCGTTCAATAATTTTTTTAACATAAGAAGGTGTGATTTTGTTGACAGGAATTTTTACCAATCTTCGTTTGCCTTCCTTGTTTTCTGGATACAAACTTTTTCTAAATTCTTTCCATTCATCAAAATTTTCAAAATCTAAAGCCTGAATATTGTTATCGTCCACAGTTTTCTCCTTATTAATATCAAATTATATCAACAAAATTATTTGATGTCAATACTCGTTTTTATATTTGAAGGTATTATATTGTAAAAATTTTATATTTAGGTTTAATTGGTTATTGTAACACTTGATTTTTGTTTGTTTATGTGTTATAATATAAATAGGAGTTAGTTATGAGAAAGGATGTTAAAGGCTTTGTGGCGTTAGACCAAAAGAAAGGCATAGGTTATGAGTGTAAGGATGGGCTTCCTTACGGACATGCGGTTTATTTAGTTCGCTCAAACTTGAATATGGTGGATAAAATTGATAAAAATGTCGAGGACGAAATTGCCACGGTTTATCGAGCAAAGAGTGAGAATGATTTAAAGGTGGGCGGTGAGGCTTTTTTAAAGTTTCTTCAAAATAAAAACTTAGATTATCACGATGTTGGCATTTTGGACGGCAACACTATCAAGGCGCATTTGATAAGGGCAGATGAAAAGAACATGTGCTATGAAGCGATTAATTACAAGGCAACAAGAAATTTAAAAGCAAAAAGTGGTGTCAGTGCAACAAAAGGTAAGGCTGAGGAAGATAAAAAATATTACAATCCAAATCTGGTTAAGATTAATGATATTAACTTTTACAAACAGATGGTGGAAACCTATAAAGAGCTTGGCACATTGCCATTAAAAGAGCCAGAAAAATTTAAGGATGCGCCGATTGTTGAGGAATTTATTAGATTCTATGGAGAAGCATCGCGTGGACTAACTAACGAGCAGGCAGACGACTTTGTCAATTTTGTTGAGGTTATTGCAGAATACAATTTGGAAGACGAGGCTTACAATCTTCCTCAAAAATTCTATGATTATCTAGATAAGGCGAAAGAGCTAAAAGATGCAGTCTATATGAACAACAGCACTGAAAACGAGGTTGTAGATCACGAAAATACCAAACGTTCAAGAGACGAACGTAACTAAGGAAGGAAAATTTTCCTTCTTTTTTATTTTTTCTTTGAAAAACTGTTGACATGGCGGTTTTTGTTTGGTATAATATGCTTGCTGTTATTTATGGGGCGAAACGCAAGGTTACTTGCACTTAACAAGCAGTGGCAAGATAATTTGCGCGGACCAAATCTCAGCCTAGTGATGCTGAGGTGACCGAAATGACATTTTTTTAAGTCTAACAGCGTGACACACACGGGAGCGTGTATGAGAAATTAAAAAGTGGGTAAAAATCTCAGAAAACTCTTAATTGTGCCATTAATGCGACATTTCGGGAAGCGTTTACAAGGAGGTAATTTATTAATGCAAAAAATGAGAATTAAACTTAAGGCTTTTGAGCATTCACTTATTGACCAAGCGTGCAAGAGAATTATTGAAACTGCTGGCAAGAACGGTGCAAAAGTTTCTGGGCCTATTCCACTTCCAACAGACAGAGAGGTGGTTACTGTGATTCGTTCTCCTCACAAGGATAAAGATTCAAGAGAACAATTTGAAAGCAAAACCCACAAGAGATTAATCTATATCTACAATCCAACAAATAAGGCGATAGATGCTTTGACTAAACTCGAACTCCCTGCCGGTGTTGAGATTAAAATCAGTTTATAAGGAGGTAAAGAGAAGTGAGTAAGGCAATAATCGGAAAAAAGATTGGCATGACACAAGTCTTTGCCGACGACGGAAGTGTTATTCCTGTTACAGTTGTTGAAGCTGGTCCTAATGTTGTTGTTCAAAAGAAAACAACAGAAACTGATGGTTACAATGCGTATGTTGTGGCATTCGAAAAGAAAACAAAGAATGTGACAAAGCCTATCAAAGGCGTGTTCGATAAGGCAAAGGTTGAACCTATGAAGGTTTTAAAGGAAGTTAACCTTGACGGAGATTTAGAGGTTGGAAGCGTGGTTAAAGCCGACATCTTCAAAGAAAAGGATATGGTTGACGTTTCTGGAACAACTAAAGGTCACGGTTTCTCTGGCGTTATCAAGAGATGGAATCAACATAGATTGAAGATGACACACGGCACAGGCCCTGTTCACAGAGAGGTTGGTTCAATGAGTGCAAACTCATCTCCATCACGCGTGTTCAAGAACAAGAATATGCCTGGACAATACGGCAATGAAAAAGTAACCATTCAAAACTTAGAGATTGTTAAAGTGGACGCAGATAGAAATATTCTTATGATTAAGGGAAATGTTCCTGGTGCTAAGGGCGCAATTCTCACCATAAGACAGTCTGTGAAAACTAGATAAGGAGTGAGAAAATGGCAAAAGTTAAAGTTTATAATATGAATGCCGAAGAAGTGGGAACAAAAAATTTAAAGAACGAAGTTTTCGGCGTAGAGTATAACGAAGGTCTCATTCACGAAGTTGTTGTCGCTTACAATGCTAACCAAAGACAAGGCACAAAAAGCACATTAACAAGAAGTGAAGTTAGAGGTCACGCTAAGAAACCTTGGCGTCAAAAGGGAACAGGTCGTGCTAGACAAGGTTCCACAAAAGGTCCACAATGGACGGGCGGTGGAGTTGTGTTTGCTCCAAAGCCAAGAGATTTTTCTAAGAAAGTCAATAAACAAGCAAAGAGAATGGCACTTTTAAGTGCGCTCAGCGCTAAACTTGCAGATAAGAATTTGACAGTGCTTGACAAGTTTGAGGTAAACTCTGCTAAAACTAAGGATGCACAAAAATTCTTAGACGCCTTCAAATTTAAAGGAAATGTTTTGGTTGTCAACGCTGGCAATTCCGATAAGGAACTTAGAGCGGTTGCAAACATCCCAAACCTTGAAACTGTTGATGTTTCCCTTTTAAATGTCTATGAAGTTGTCGCAAACAAGAATGTTGTATTGACTGAATCTGCAATCAAATACTTAGAGGAGGCAAACGCGTAATGGAAGCGAATGAAATTATCGTAAGACCGCTACTTACGGAAAAGAGTTATAGCGGAATTCAAAATAAGACCTATACCTTTGTGGTAAATAAAAATGCCAACAAAATTCAAATAGCAAAAGCTGTTGAAGAGATGTTTAAGGTGGAAGTTGCAAAGGTGAACACAATTTTAGTTAAAGGTCACACAAAGTCGCAAAACACAAGACAAGGAAGAACTGTTGGTAAGACAAGTGACTATAAAAAAGCCATTGTCACCTTGACAGAAAAGTCAAAACCAATTGCCTTCTTTGAAAGCTTATCTTAATAGGAGGGAAAAATGGCTATAATTAAAAGTAAACCAACGTCAGCAGGCAGAAGATTTTACACAAAGCTCTCAGCTGATGAAATAACAAAATTTGAACCTGAAAAATCTCTCCTTGAACCTAAGAAAAAGCATGCAGGAAAGAATGCTCAGGGCAAAATCACTGTTCGTCACAAGGGTGGCGGAAACAGACAAAAATATCGTGTTATCGATTTTAAGAGAAACAAGGATAACATTCCAGCAAAGGTTGTCGGTATTGAATATGACCCAAACCGCACCGCATACATCGCTCTTCTTTCTTATAAGGATGGCGAAAAGAGATACATCATCGCTCCACTTGGACTTAAAGTTGGTGATGTTCTTATGAGTGGAAGCGGAGTGGAAATTAGAGTCGGAAATAACCTTCCACTCTCAGATATTCCTGTTGGTTCACTCATTCATAATATTGAACTTGAACCAAAGAAGGGCGGACAACTTGCTCGTTCAGCTGGTGCTGAAGTTCAACTTATGGCTAAGGAAGGAAAGTATGCAACTCTTCGTCTCCCAAGCGGTGAAATGAGAAAGGTACTTCTTTCATGTAGAGCAACAATTGGAACAGTTGGTAATGTTGACCATGAACTTGTTTCGCTTGGTAAGGCTGGAAGAAAGCGTCATATGGGCGTTCGTCCAACCGTTCGTGGTGTTGTTATGAACCCTAACGATCACCCACACGGCGGTGGTGAAGGTAAGAGCCCTGTTGGTATGGCAACACCTGTTACACCTTGGGGCAAGCCAGCTCTTGGATACAAGACAAGAAAGAAAAAGAATAAATCTAACCGTTTGATGGTTAAGAGAATTAATTAAGGAGTGGGAAGATGAGTAAAGAAGTTAAACAGCCTTTTGTTAGTCCAAGCCTTATGAAAAAGGTACTTGCAATGACAGAAAGTGGCGTTAAGAAGCCTATCAAAACTTGGTCAAGAAGTTCAACAATCTACCCAGAGTTTGTAGGATTCACTTTCTCTGTTTATAATGGCAAGAGATTCGTTCCTGTATATTGCACAGCCGACATGGTTGGTCATAAGCTCGGTGAATTCTCACCTACCAGAACTTTTAAAGGTCATGCAGGTCAGAAAAAGACCGCACAAAAAAGATAAGTGAGGTGAAATATGGCTACAAGAATTAGACAAAAAGCAGAAAAGAGAAATTTAAATAAAGATAACCGTCCTTACGCTGTTGCAAAAGACATTCGCATGAGTTCTTCAAAGGTTAGAATTGTTCTTGACAACATAAGAGGAAAAAAGGTTAATGAAGCAGTGGCTATCCTTTCATACATGCCACAAAAGGGTGCTTTTGAAAGCTTAAAAGTTTTAAAAAGTGCCATTGCTAACGCAGAAAACAACAAAGGACTTTCAAGTGACAATCTATATGTGGCTGAGTGCTATTCAACACCTGGCAAACAGATGAAAAGAGTTAATTTTAGAGGTCGTGGAAGAGTTGATCACATCATTAAAAGAAGTTGTCACATCAAAATCGTTCTTGACGAAATGAAGGAGGCAAAATAATGGGGCAAAAAGTTAATCCAATTGGTCTTAGACTTGGAATAAATAAAGATTGGCAATCAACTTGGTATGCAAACAAGCAAGATTTTGCTAAATTCATCAAAGAAGACCATGATATTCGTGAATATTTTAAGAAGAAACATTCACAATCTTCTGTTTCTAAAGTGGAAATTGAAAGAACAGAGAATAAGCTTATTGTCAATATCTACACCGGTAAGCCTGGTATGATTATCGGCACAAAAGGTGCAGGTATTGAACAAATAAAGAAAGATTTAACAAAGATTATTAGTCCTGTTAAAAATTTCATTCTCAATGTCAAGGAAATCAAAAAGCCTGACCTTGATGCTCAACTTGTTGCAGACTCCATCGCAGCACAACTAGAAAAACGTGTTCAGTGGCGTAGAGCTTTAAAACAAGCTATGCAGAGAGTTATGAAAGCAGGTGCTAAGGGTTGTAAAGTGCAAGTGAGCGGTGTTATTGATGGTGCAAACACCATGGGTAGAACGGAAAAGTACATGGAAGGTTCTCTTCCACTTCACACACTTCGTGCTGATGTTGACTATGGCGTTTCCTCCGCTTTCACAAATTATGGCAAACTTGGCGTTAAGTGCTGGATTTTTAAAGGCGAAATTCTAAAATCCGATAAAGGAGGGCAAGAATAATGTTAATGCCTAAGAGAGTTAAAAGAAGAAAGGTTATGCGTGGAAGAATGACCGGTAAGGCAACAAGAGGCAACACTCTCACTTTTGGTTCTTATGGAATTATTGCACTTGAGCCTTGTTGGATTAAATCTAATCAAATTGAGGCTGCTCGTATTGCGCTCACACGTTACATTAAGCGTGGTGGTAAAGTTTGGATTAAAATTTTCCCAGACAAGCCAGTAACCAAAAAGCCAGCAGAAACTCGTATGGGTTCCGGTAAAGGAAATCCTGAGTTTTGGGTGGCAGTTGTAAAGCCAGGCAGAGTGCTTTTTGAAATCGAGGGAGTAAGCGAAGAGGTTGCTCGCGAGGCACTTCGTCTTGCTGGACATAAACTTCCATGTAAGGTTAAGTTTATTAAGAAAGAAGAAATAAACGAAGGTGGTGAGAAGAATGAAGAATGAAGAAATCAAAACTCTTTCTCTTGAACAGTTAAACGCAAGACTTAAAGAACTTAAAACTGAACTCTTTAATCTTCGTTTTTCGCATGCAACCAGAAATCTAGCAAATCCACTTGCACTTAGAAATGTAAGACGCGAAATTGCAAGAGTGCAAACTGCAATAAGAGAAAAATCACAAGGAGGAAACGATGGAAACAAGTAGAAATACAAGAAATACAAGACAAGGCGTTGTTGTCAGCACAAGCATGAACAAGACCGTCGTTGTCAATGTTCCATACCTTGTTAAAAACAAACAATTTGGAAAAGTCGTAAAGAAATCTAAAAAATTCAAAGCACATGATGAAAACAACGAATGTAATGTTGGCGACACCGTTTTAATTATGGAAACTCGCCCATTATCTAAAGATAAACATCACAGAGTTGTTAAAATCATAAAGAAAGCTGAATAGGAGGAGAGATATGATACAACCTCAAACAAGACTTAAAGTTGCTGATAACACAGGCGCAAAAGAAATTATGTGTATCAGAGTGCTTGGTGGGTCTTTTAGAAGAAGTGGTAATATCGGAGATATCATCGTTGCTTCTGTTAAAAAGGCTATTCCAGGCGGAAGTGTCAAGAAAGGTGATGTTGTCAAGGCTGTCATCGTTAGAACAACTAAGGGCTTAA
>CALWEZ010000007.1 GCA_944377455.1 uncultured Clostridia bacterium | reverse complement strand
TGCACAAATGATGATATATACAAATTTAATTTTAGGGGATTGTTATGTTTGAACTTAATAACTTTGAAAAAATTAAAATAGGACTTGCTTCACCAGAAAAGATTAGAGAATGGTCACATGGTGAGGTCACAAAGCCAGAAACTATCAACTACAGAACTCAAAAGCCAGAAAAGGACGGCTTGTTCTGCGAGAGAATCTTTGGACCTAAAAAGGACTGGGAATGCCACTGCGGTAAATACAAGAAGATTCGCTATCGTGGTGTAATCTGCGACAAGTGTGGCGTTGAAGTTACAAGAAGCAAGGTTCGCCGTGAAAGAATGGGGCATATTGAACTTGCTTGCCCTGTAACACATCTTTGGTATTTTAGAACGGTGCCATCTCGTATCGGTATGCTTCTTGACCTTACTCCAAAAACTTTGGAGCAAGTGGTTTATTATATCAATTACATCGTAACAGACCCTAAAAACACAGACCTAGAATATAAACAAATTTTGACCGATAAAGAATATCGTGATGCCATTGAAAAATATGTCGCTGGCAGTTTTGACGCTGGCATGGGTGCTGAGGCAATAAAGAAACTCCTTGGCGATGTTGACCTTGAAAGAGAAGTAAAGGAGTTAAAAGAGGAACTTAAAAATTCTAAAGGCCAAAGAAAGATTAAGGCTGCTAAAAAACTTGACATTGTTGAGTCTTTCAGAAAGAGCGGAAATAACCCAACTTGGATGGTGCTTGATGTTATTCCAGTGCTTCCACCAGACCTTCGTCCTATGGTGCCACTTGATGGCGGAAGATATGCAACAAGCGACTTGAACGACCTATACCGCAGAGTTATCAACAGAAATAACCGTTTGAAAAAGCTTATCGAACTTGGGGCTCCTGATGTTATTTGCAGAAACGAAAAGAGAATGCTTCAAGAGGCTGTTGACAATCTTATCGACAATGGTAAACGTGGTAAGGCTGTTCAAGGCTCAAAACAAAGAGATTTGAAGTCTCTCTCTGCTATGCTCAGCGGTAAGCAAGGTAGATTTAGACAGAATCTTCTTGGTAAACGAGTTGACTACTCCGGCCGTTCAGTTATCGTTGTTGGACCAGAACTTAAAATCTATCAATGCGGACTTCCTAAGGAGATGGCTCTTGAACTCTTCAAGCCTTTCATTATGAATAGACTTGTTGAAATGAACTTGACAAACAATATCAAAACTGCAAAGCGTATGATTGAAAGAGAAAAGCCGGTTGTTTGGGATATCCTTGCTGATGTCATCAAAGATCACCCTGTGCTTTTGAACCGTGCTCCAACTCTTCATAGACTTTCCGTTCAAGCGTTTGAACCTGTGCTTGTGGAAGGCAATGCGATTAAACTGCATCCATCAGCCTGCGCTGCGTTCAACGCTGACTTCGACGGCGACCAGATGCCTGTTCACATTCCTCTTTCTATCGATGCGCGCACTGAGGCTAGAACTTTGATGCTTGCTTCGAACAACATTTTGAAACTTTCCGACGGCGAACCTATCGTTTCTCCGTCACAGGACATCGTGCTTGGATGCTACTATTTGACACTTGTGCGTCCTGGCGCTAAGGGCGAGGGGAGCATATTCGCATCACGCAACGAGATGATTTATGCTTATCAAACAAAGAACCTTGACCTTCAGGCAGAATGCACTGTCAGACTTTCTAAGGATGTCAATGGCAAAACTTACACCAAGCGTGTCGTGACAACCGTTGGAAGAATACTATTTAATAACATCATCCCTCAAGACCTTGGCTATGTTGATAGAACGATTGAAGATAACATCTGCGAACTTGAAATCAACAAACCTGTCATGAAGAAGGAACTTAAAAACTTGGTTGGCGATGTTTATGATAAGTTTGGAACAACAGCAACTGCTGACCTTGTTGATAAACTTAAGGAAATCGGTTATAAATATTCCACTCTTGCTTCAATTTCGGTTAACATTTTTGATATTGAAGAGCCAAAAGAGAAGAAAGAAATCATGAAAGAGGCTGAGGACCAAGTGCTTGAAAACGAGAAACTTTTGAACCGTGGTCTTATCACTTTAAACGAAAAGTTGGATGCCAATATCGACATTTGGAACCATGCAGTTAATAAGGTGCAAGACGCGGTTGTTAAGTCGCTTGACCCATTCAATCCATTCTCACTTATGGTGCTTTCGGGCGCGCGTGGTAACACAGTGCAGTTGAACAGTGACTGCGGTATGATTGGTATTAAAACAACCGCTTCTGGAACAAAGATTGACACACCTATCAAATCTTCCTTTAGACAAGGTCTTACTCCGATTGAGTATTTCGTCAACTCTCGTGGTTCGAGAAAAGGTTTGTCTGATACCGCGCTTAAGACTGCGGACTCTGGATATTTGACAAGAAGACTTGTCGATGTTGCACAAGATGTTGTGATAACAACTGAAGACTGCTTTGCTGAAACTGGCGAAAAGATTAAGGGCGTGACGGTCACTGACCTTGTGACTGATGGTTTTGTTCAAGAAACTTTGGCTGAAAGAATCTATGGCCGTGTGGCAGTTGAGGATATTGTCAACCCTAAGACAAAAGAAATTATCGTTCACTCAAATGAGATGATTTCCAAAAAACAAGCAGATGAAATCACAAAGGCTGGCATCAAAGAAGTTCAAATTCGTTCGCTTATCACTTGCCGTTGCAAACATGGTGTCTGCGCGAAGTGCTATGGCAGAAACATGGCTGGTAAAGATATGGTTCCACTTGGCGAGGCGGTTGGTATCATTGCTGCTCAGTCCATCGGCGAGCCAGGCACACAGCTTACCATGAGAACCTTCCACACTGGTGGTTCTGCGGTTGCTGCCGACATCACTCAAGGTTTGCCTAGAGTTGAAGAGATTTTCGAAGCAAGAAAGCCAAAGGGCGAGTGCTTGCTTTCCGAGGTTTCTGGTAAAGTTCACATTAGAGAAGATGCTAAGAACTACACTATCACAATCTTAACAGGCGAAGGCGATATTGACTATGAGGTTAGAAAGCCTGCCGTTTTGAAGGTTAAAGAAGGCGAGAATGTAGAGCCAGGAACACAACTCACTGGCGGTGCCATCAACCCAACTGACTTACTCCGCACCAAAGGTCTTAAGGGCCTTGAGCAATATCTCTTAAGCGAAGTTATCAAAGTTTATCGTGGACAGGATGTTAAGGTTAATGACAAACACATCGAAATCATCATCCGTCAGATGCTTAAGAAGGTTAAGATTGAGGACTCTGGTGACACAAACCTTTTAACTGGCGAAATTGTTGACATTTCTCACTGCGACGAAGAGAATGAGAGAGTTTTGCGTGAAGGCGGACGTCCTGCTATTGCAAGAAGAATGCTCCTTGGAATCACACGTGCTGCTCTTATGACAGACTCCTTCCTATCTTCTTCTTCCTTCCAGGAGACATCGAGAGTGCTTACCGACGCCGCTCTTAAGGGTAAGGTTGATAATCTTGTTGGTATCAAAGAGAATGTCATCATCGGCAAACTTATCCCAGCTGGAACAGGACTTAAAAAATACCGCTCCGTTGTTCCTGTTAAGGTGGAAAAGGAAGAGACCGCAATTTAAAGTGGTGGTGACAAAAAGTGGCTGTGACAATTTTATAAAGATACTAAGTTTAATAAACATTGTCATATTATAATAAAGTTAGGAAATTTAAAATTAATCTTTGCCATATAACCTAGACATAAAAATAGCCAAATTTTTGGCTATTTTTTATAAGCTTAAATATTCTTTTATGAATTTAAGTTTTTTAATAATGAATTAAATTGCATGTATTGACTTTCGCTATCATTTATGATAAAATAACAAAATAAGCGGTTTAATACATTTAGGAAATTAATCTATATTTATGAACTACCTAAAAAATATTAAATGCGATGTTTAATTTGGAGAAGATATGGAAGGCTATTTCTTAAAATATGATGATAATATGTTAGAAAACTTTAAAAATGTGGTTAAAGAAAATTCCGATTGCAAAATCTATCTCTCTGGGGATGTTGCACGAAAATTTCTTGATTTTTCAAGATTAGGTAACGCCACTATCATTGAAGAAAAGCTTGGGAAAAGGGCGAAACTTGTTGCTTTTGCTTTTGACAATGGAGATATTAGTTATGATGAAATCGTCATCAAAGATGATTTGGACGATAGAGAAAAATATCAAGTCATTTCGCTTGTTTCAAAGACTGATGGTGCAACTTTTACTTACACATACAGCCGAAATTGTGAAAAACGTCTTGTTCAAGCACGTGAAATTATCATTCGTGAAGACAAGACTACTGAAAAGCAGCGGGAGGGGGAGTTTTGAACCTCGGTAAAATAATATATAATAATTTTGTGTTATGCAAAAGTCATCGAAAAGGTGGCTTTTTTATTTATAAAAAATATTAAAAAATTAGCGTTAAATTTAAAAAAATATGAAAAAACTAGTGAAAATTAATAAAAATTTGATAAAAATATGAAAATAATAATAAAAAAGTTAAAAACTGAAAAGATAAATAATAATAAAAAAGTTGCGGAGATTTTAAGCACGCAACTTTATAAGATAAATATAAAAATTTTTTTTGTCCAAATTTAATATAATTTGGTGAGATTACTTTTTGTCGACAGGCACGATTTTGGTCTTTCCGCCCATATATTTTTGAAGAACCTCTGGCACAAGCACGCTTCCGTCCTCTTGCAAGTTGTTTTCGAGTAGGGCGATGAGTGCGCGAGTGGAAGCAAGCACGGTGTTGTTAAGAGTGTGAACATAGTAGTTTCCTTTTTCGCCCTTTGCTCTTATGCCGAGTCTCCTTGCCTGAGCGTCACCGAGAGTAGAACAAGAGCCAACTTCAAAATACTTCTTTTGGCGTGGGCTCCATGCTTCAACATCGCAACTTTTAACCTTTAAGTCGGCAAGGTCGCCACTGCAACATTCAAGCGTGCGGACAGGGATGTTCATATTGCGGAAGATTTCCACTGTGTAACTCCACATTTTGTTGTACCACTCCATGCTATCTTCTGGCTTGCAGAGTACAATCATCTCTTGCTTTTCGAATTGGTGAACACGATATATGCCACGCTCTTCAATTCCATGCGCGCCAACTTCCTTACGGAAGCATGGGCTATATGAGGTCATGATTATCGGTAACTCTTTTTCGTTTATGATTTGGTTTTTGAATTTGCCTATCATGCTGTGTTCGCTGGTGCCGATTAAGAATAAGTCTTCGCCTTCAATTTTATACATCATGGCATCCATCTCGGCAAAACTCATAACACCATTGACGACATCACTTCTTATCATGAACGGCGGAATGCAGTAGATAAAGCCCTTTTCAATCATGTAGTCACGGGCGTAGTTTATCATGGCGCTGACTAAGCGCGCTGGGTCGCCCATAAGGTAGTAAAAGCCATTTCCGCTTGTTCTGCCTGCGCTTTCCTTATCCAAACCATTAAATCTTTTCAAAATGTCAGCGTGGTATGGAATTTCAAAGTTTGGGACTTTTGGCTCGCCAAATCTTTCCGCTTCCACATTTTCGCTGTCATCCTTTCCGATTGGCACGCTGGTGTCAATGATGTTTGGAATGGTCATCATAATCTTCTTAATTTTCTCGTCAAGCACGCTCTCTTCTTTCTCTATCTCGGCAATGCGTTCATTATTCTTTTTAACGGTTGCTTTAATTGCGTTTGCCTCTTCAATCTTCTTTTCACGCATCAACTTGCCGATTTTTTCGCTTAAACTATTTCTTGATGCTCTTAAAGAGTCAGCCTCTTGTTTAAGTGCGCGGTTTTTCTTATCTAACTCTTCCACTTCGTCGACAAGTGGCAATTTTTCATCTTGAAATTTCTTTTTAATGTTTTCTTTCACAAGTTCTTTATTCGTTCTTATTAAGTTTATGTCTATCATATTTAACTCCTTTAATAATTTTAGTATAATCGGCAAAAAAAAGCAAGTTTTTGCTATAAATAACAAAGAATATTCAAAAAATTAGTGCGATTTATTTTTGTAAATTTTTAGATACTTTATCAAATTGCATAAATATTAAAAATTCTTAATTTTTATAAATATTTTTCATTTTTTGTTTGACTTTTTATCTATAAAAAGTTAGAATATAGATAAAAGAGGGGTTATGGCAGAAAAGTGTGTTACGGTTATAGAAATTGGGTCGTCTAAACTGTCGTGCATGATTGCCGAAAGAGGCGTCAATAACATCTTCAACATCAAGGCGAAGACGTCTGTCGACTACGCTGGCTTTTTTGAGGGCGAATTTATCGAAAAAGCATACATTGACGATGCTGTGATGACCTTGTTTTCGCAAATAACGTCGATTTACAAAAAGAAGATTAGAAAGGTCTATGTTGGCGTTCCTGCTGAATTTTCGAAAGTGATAACCAAAACTTGCCAACTAAACTTTAAAAATCGCCACACAATATCGCAAAAAGATATAGACTCCATTTTCGCTAAGGTTTCTGAGCAAAATTATGCTGATGATATGGATATAATTTCTGTCAATCCAATTTCGTATACGATTGATGAAACGAAGAATATTCAAAATCCACTTAAACAAAAATG
The DNA here is from genome assembly GCA_944377455.1 of uncultured Clostridia bacterium. Classification (GTDB taxonomy): domain Bacteria; phylum Bacillota; class Clostridia; order Christensenellales; family UBA1242; genus Caccovivens. Next base: position 15,818 of record CALWEZ010000007.1, on the reverse strand, counting down.
CTATTTCATCTCTGCAGAACTTTCGCTTGTGCTTGCACAATCAGGTTTTATCAAACTCTTCAACAAGATTTGGTCAAAACTTGGCATTGAGCAAGTGGAATACATAAGCGAACCGCTTGATGAAGGTATGTTTGTGCTGGAAGAAGAGGAAAGAGAGCGAACTTGCATTGTGATTGATGTGGGAGCAAGGTCGACAAGTGTGGCTTTTATAAAAAATAACGCTATGACCAATTTGACATCCTTTTCGATGGGTGGCTCTTACATAACAAGCGACTTAACTGAAGCGTGTGGCATAGGCTACACAGAGGCGCGCAGTTTGAAGAAACAGATTGTCTTATCTCTCAAGGGCGATAAGGATGATACATATGAACTGTCCACTCTCGGCGGAAAAATTTTAAAGTTGCCACTCAATTTTGTCAATGAGGCGGTGTGCTATCGAATAGGGCTTATCGCATCCACAATCAACGAGTGCATACGCGTGTTTGCGAAAGAATACGTACCATTCTATCCAATCTACCTTTGTGGAGCAGGGCTTACAAAGATTAAAGGTGGCAAAGACTACTTGGCAAAATGCTTGAACCGAAATGTCTCATATGGCGTTCCACCAGTTCCTGGAATGGACAAATCTGAACTTTCAGCAATCTTAGGGCTTGTGAATAGTGCGTTAAGTGAATAAAAATTTATTAAATAACTCTAAAAAAGTTGCAAAACACCTTTAAAAAGAGTTAAAATATTAAAAAGGAGTGATATTATTTATGGATGAACAAGATTTCAATTCAACATCGGTGGTAAAAATCAAGGTGCTTGGTGTTGGCGGTGGCGGAAATAACGCTGTCAACAGAATGATAGACGCCAATGTTTCTTCTGCGGAATTTGTGGCAATCAACACAGATAAACAGGCACTTTTAATCTCAAAGGCGCCAAAGCGTTTACAAATCGGCGAAAGATTGACAGGCGGAAAGGGTGCGGGTGGTATTCCTGAAGTTGGCAGAAAGTCGGCTGAAGAGAGCAAAACATCAATAACGGAAGTGTTAAAAGGTGCTGACCTTGTGTTTATCACTGCTGGTATGGGCGGTGGAACGGGAACTGGTGCAGCTCCTGTTATTGCGCAAATTGCTAAGGAACTTGGCATTCTTACGATCGGCATTGTGACCAAGCCTTTCGCTTTTGAAAATAGAAAGAGAATGGAAAATGCCGAAAAGGGTATTGTTGAACTTAAAAAGTATGTGGACACAATCGTTATAATTCCAAATGAGCGTCTTGCCACAATTTTGCCTGAGAAGATTACACTTGTGGATGCGTTTAGGTATGCTGACGATGTTTTGAGACAAGGTAGTCACGGCATAAGCGACCTTATCGTTTTCCCTGGAATGATTAACCTTGATTTTGCTGACATTGAAACGGTTATGAAAAATCGCGGACTTGCTCACATGGGCATCGGTAGAGGCAAAGGCGAGAACAAGACCTTGGAAGCAGTGCGCCAGGCGGTTGCATCACCACTTATTGAAACCACAATTGAAGGCGCAACTGGTGTTGTTTTGAACATCAAAGGCGGAAGCGACATCACTCTTCGCGAAGTTACTGAGGCGGCTAACATGGTGAAAGAAGTCATCGACCCAAGTTGCAACTTAATCTTTGGAAGCAGTATTGACCCAGATATGCACGACGAAGTTGAGATAACCATCATTGCAACTGGTTTTAAAGGTAAGGATGACGAAGAAGAGGAAAAGGAAGAACCAGAAGCAGAGAACTTAGCGGAAGAGAAGGAAGAAGAGGATGAATTTAAAAGTTTCAATCCTTTTGGCTACACCGCTCCAACAACAAGCGAAGAAGTTAAACTTGAACAAAACGAACAAACTTCACGCGTTGATGTCAATCCAAGTCAATCCATTCCACCTTGGATCGAGAAGATAAGAAACAAGTGGAAGAAATAAAAAACATCTAAAAGAGTTCTATTAATATAATAGGACTCTTTTTTATGCGCTTAAAATTTTGAGATTTGAAATATATCAATATTTATGGTGTGGTATGCAAGCATACTACACCATATTTTGTATGTTTTGTGTCATAATGATTTAACTTTGAGAGAAAATATTTTAATGATTGCAAGACTTAATTTTGATGTTTTATTATTTTGATGTATTATTTTTTTGTTGCTTATCATTTACATAATTAACATATAAAGTGAATTTTTTATTGAAAATCTTTAAATTTAACAAACCATTTTTGATTTTCATATATTCTTCTAGGAGAATAATATGTGTGGGATTTGCGGTTATGTTGGTGGCGGAAATGGAGTTAAAGAGGTCGTTCAAGGGCTGAAGATTTTGGAATATCGTGGCTATGATTCGTGCGGGGTGGCGTATTTAGATAATAAAAAAATCGACATTATCAAGACCATTGGAGATGTTGATAATCTTAAAAAGCTGACTGAAAATTTAAGTGCGAATGTTGTTATCGGACACACTCGTTGGGCGACACATGGAAGCGTGAATGAGAAGAATGCTCATCCGCATTTGTCGACTTCGAAAAATCTTGCCATGGTGCATAACGGAATTATTGAAAACTATAAGGAATTGAAAGAAGAGTTTAAATTAAATTGTATTTCCGACACTGACAGCGAAGTTTTTTTAAATTTGATAGATAGTGAAAAAGGAACTTTGATTGATAAGGTTATTAAGGCATCAAAAAAGGTGCAGGGAACATTTGCGGTGCTAGTGCTAGGCAGTGACGGAGAGATGGTTTTGGGCAAGCGTGAAAGTCCACTATATCTTTCTAATGTGGAAGATGAGGTCTATATTGCGAGCGATGTTTTGGCGTTGAAAGGCGAAAATTATTTTGCTTTAAACGACGATGAATTTGCAAGCGTTAAAAATGGAAAAATAATTTTTTATAATAAAAATGGCGAAAAAATCACTAAAAAATGCGAAAAAATTGAAAAAAACAGTGATTTTTCTGAAATTTTTTATAAAACACACATGGAAAGTGAAATTTTTGAAACGAAAAATGTGCTTTTGAAAACACTAAAAAAATATACGGAAGAGAACATTTTCCAAAATATCAAGTTGCCAAAAAAACTAAATTCAATTTCGCTTATCGCTTGCGGAACGGCATACCATGCTTCGCTTATGGGCGCGGAATTTTTCAAAAAGGTGGGCGTCGATGCACGGGCATATCTTGCCAGCGAATTTCGTTACGGCAATGAGATATTAAAAGATGACACACTTTACATCTTTGTCAGTCAAAGTGGCGAAACGGCGGACACGATTGCATCTGCGAAAATGGTAAAAGAAAGGAATTTGCCTATGCTGGCACTTACGAATATGGAGAACTGCTTACTTAACCGAATATGTGAAAATGTGCTTCCAACTTTTGCTGGGCGAGAGATTGCAGTGGCATCCACAAAGGCATACACTTGTCAAGTGTTTTCGCTATATCTATTCTCGCTTTATCTAGCAAATATACCATTACCAAAGGAAGAGATTTTTGACGACTTTCCATATGTGACTTTCAGTGAAGAATTAGTGAAGCAGATTGCAAAATTTAAAAAGGTGTTTTTTATCGGCAGAAATTTAGACTACGTAACGGCAATGGAAGCGAGTTTGAAATTGAAGGAGATTTCGTATATCAACTGTTTTGCCATTGCTTCTGGAGAACTTAAACACGGCACGCTGGCACTTATCGATGAAGATGCGGTGGTGATTGCCATTTGCACTCAGGAAAACATCAAAACGAAACTTCTGTCCAACCTTGAAGAGATTAAAGCGAGAGGTGGCGAGATTGTTGTTGTGAGCCAGTTTGATGACTTTTCCGATTATCCTTGTGTTAAACTTCCAGAAACGCAGACAGAACTAATGCCGATTGTCAGCGTTATTCCTATGCAGTTTTTGGCACTACACATTTGCGAACTCTTTGGTTACAACCCCGACAAACCGCGAAATTTGGCGAAGTCAGTGACTGTCGAGTAGGCGAAAATTGCGCTTTTGCTCATTTTCGAACTCGTTCGAAAAGTATCGCGTTGACACTTGTTTTCGCCTACCAGCGACCAAACGAAATCGCACTCATTTCATTTAAATAGGAACCCTAAAAACGCTTGTCGTTTTTAGGGGAAAGGAACAAACAAACGAATGGTAAGACTTTTGGCGTAAGACAAAAGTTGAAATGAAGTGCGGTTTGTGACGCCGTCGCTACTTAAAGTGGTTTTGATTATAGATTAGATTAATTTTTATCAAAATCATCCACCGTTCTTCACTCGTCACTTTTCATTCTTCGTTTAGTAGGTATTCTATGAGTGTTTTTTCAATTTTCTAAGTTGGGCAAAGTCCGCCTATACGAAAATTAAAAATTGATTATATTGTAAATAGTTTTATATTTCATCTTATATGAATCATACTACTCTTACTCTTCGTTTAAAATCAAAATTTTTTATTTTGTTATTTTGAATTTATAAAATTTCCAAAATCTTCAATTTAAATTTGCAAAAATGCTTGACAACGGGATGTGGAATAGGTATAATATAAGCGTGTTTCGTTGTCGGAAGCATATGCTTAACAAAAGCATAAACAAACAGCAGGTGATTTTTTAACTATTCTATATCACCGATTTGAAGCGGTCGCTTTGAAGTCGAGTTTTCGATTGTGCTGTTCGTGTTTGCAAACTTAAAGCATATTTTTTGACGCGAAATTTCGCGTCTTTTTTATGACAAATCCAATTCACGATTTAAAACTGAAAATTTTGACTAAAAGGAGAATTAAGATGCCTACATTTAACCAATTAGTTAGAAAAGGTCGCAAAACTTTTGAAAAAAAGAAAAAGGCTCCACTCTTAGAGGAATGCCCTCAAAAGCGTGGCGTTTGCTTGTCGGTTAGAACCGCAACACCTAAAAAGCCTAACTCTGCTCTTCGTAAGATTGCGAGGGTTAAACTTTCTAATGGTCGAGAAGGAACTTGCTATATTCCAGGAATTGGTCACAACCTTCAAGAGCACAGCGTGGTGCTTGTTCGTGGCGGACGTGTTAAGGACCTCCCAGGTGTGAGATATCACATCATTCGCGGAACACTTGACACAGCAGGCGTTGCAAACAGAAAACAGGGCCGTTCAAAATATGGCGCAAAAAGACCTAAGAAGTAATCTTTTAGGGAGGGCAAAATCATCACAAAATTTTTTAAAAAATTTTGTTTCAAGTTTTCGCCGAAAACTTGAATTTGCGAAGCAAATATGATTTTGCCGAAGAGAAAGAAAACAAAATATAGATTAAAAGGAGAGACTAAAATGCCAAGAAGAAAATGTGCGGTTAAGAAAGACGTTTTGCCTGATCCTATATATAATAATAAGGTTGTCACAAAACTCATTAACCAAGTTATGATGAACGGCAAAAAGGGACTTGCACAAAGAATTGTTTATGGTGCATTCGACATTATTAAAGAAAAGACAAGTTTAGATAGCCTTGATGTTTGCCTCACAGCAATCGAAAATGTTAAGCCTATGCTTGAAACAAAAGGTAGACGTGTGGGCGGTGCAACATACCAAGTTCCTATGGAGATTAGACCAGAGCGTCGTCAAACACTTGCTATTCGCTGGATTGTGAATAACGCTAGGAAAAGAACAGCAGAACGCAATATGGACGCCAAACTTGCTGGCGAACTTATGGACGCATACAATAACACTGGCGCATCCATTAAGAAGAGAGATGAAATGCATAGAATGGCAGAGGCTAACAAAGCATTCGCTCATTATAAGTGGTAATATATGAAAACATATAATGATGCAAAAGCAAGGCAACTTGCAGAAAGAAATAACAAAGATAATTCCTACGAGCAAAAGGTTGAAGAAAACTACAAAAAAATCTATGCTCATAGGCATAATCCAACTTCTAAAGACAATAATTCTAGAGAGGTTGGAAGATAAAGGCAATTTTGCTAAATAGATTTAAAAAAGGAGAAAAATATGGCTACCGATTTAACTATGGTGCGTAATGTTGGTATTATGGCTCACATTGACGCTGGTAAGACCACAACCACCGAAAGAATTTTGTTCTATACAGGTAAAAGTCACAAAATCGGCGAAGTGCATGATGGTCAAGCTACCATGGACTGGATGGCACAGGAACAAGAGCGTGGTATCACAATCACATCTGCCTGCACCACTTGCTTTTGGAAGGATCACAAGATTAACATCATTGACACTCCGGGACACGTTGACTTCACTGTTGAAGTTGAGCGTTCTTTGAAAGTTTTGGACGGCGCGGTGCTTGTTCTCTCTGCGAGAGATAAAGTTCAACCTCAAACTGAGACCGTTTGGCGTCAATCTTCTAAATACAAAGTGCCAACTATCATCTATGTTAACAAGATGGATAGAGATGCTGCTGACTTTTTTGGTTGTGTAGATTCCATTAGAGAGAGACTTAAAACCAATCCTCTTCCAATTCAAATGCCAATCGGCGCTGCTGAAACTTTTAGTGGGATTATTGATCTACTTACTATGAAAGCGGAAATCTACGAAGATGACCTCGGAAAGGTGTTTGATGTGACTGATATTCCTGCTGAATATAAGGACGAGGCACAAAAATTACACGATGAAATCATCGAAAAGATTGTGGAAACTGATGACGACCTTCTTGCGAAGTATTTTGAAGGCGAAGAAATTTCACTTGACGAACTTAAAAAGGCGATTCGTAACGCCACAATTTCAAGAAAATTAACTCCTGTTCTTTGTGGTTCTTCTTATAAGAATAAGGGTGTTCAAATGCTTCTTGATGCGATGGTTGAGTATCTTCCATCACCTCTTGATATCGACCATATTGAAGGTGTAAATCCTGAAACAGGCGAAACAGAAACAAGAGCTCCAAGCGAGGATGCTCCATTTGCTGGACTTGCTTTCAAGATTATGACAGATCCATTTGTTGGTCGTCTTGCCTTCTTCCGTGTATATTCTGGTAAACTCATTGCTGGAAGTTATGTTTATAACTCAAATAAGGGTGAGAAAGAGAGAGTTGGTCGTTTAATTCGTATGCACGCTAACCAAAGAGAGGAAATCAAAGAGGTAGGTGCAGGTGACATCGCTGCTATTGTTGGACTTAAAGACACAATAACTGGCGAAACTCTTTGCGATGAAAAACATCCAATTGTTCTAGAAAGCATGGACTTCCCAGATCCAGTTATCAGAGTTGCTATTGAGCCTAAGACCAAACTTATGCAAGAAAAAATGGTGCTTGCACTTGTTAAACTTGCAGAAGAGGATCCAACCTTTAAGACATATACTGATCAAGAGACAGGTCAGACTATTATCGCTGGTATGGGCGAACTTCACCTTGAAATTATCGTTGATAGACTTCTTCGTGAATTTAAAGTGGAAGCAAATGTAGGTGCTCCACAAGTTGCTTACAAAGAAACAATCAAAAAGCCTGCTCATGCTGAGGGTAAATTCGTGCGTCAGAGCGGTGGTAAAGGTCAATACGGTCACTGCGTTATCGACATTGAACCAGTGCCAGCAGGAACTCAACTTGAAGACGCTGAAAGATTTATCGACAAGACCGTTGGTGGTTCTATTCCTAAGGAATACATCCAACCAGTATTTAATGGTATTAAGGAAGCCGCTAAAAATGGTATCCTTGCAGGATATGAAGTTGTTGACTATAAGATAACACTTCTAGATGGTTCTTACCACGAAGTCGACTCTTCCGAAATGGCGTTCAAGATTGCTGGTTCCATGGCGTTCAAGGAAGCGTGCGCTAAGGCTGACCCAGTTTTACTTGAGCCTATCATGAAGGTGCAAGTTGAAGTGCCAGATGAATATCTCGGAACAGTTATGGGCAACATCACATCACGCCGTGGACTACTCACTGGTAACGAAACTCGTCCAGGCGTTCAAGTTGTCAACGCCGAGGTGCCACTTGGAGAAATGTTCGGTTATGCAACTGACCTTCGTTCTCAATCACAGGGGCGCGGAAACTTCACAATGGAGTTCTTAAAGTATGCCGAAGTGCCAAGAAATATCGCAGAAGGCATCATCGGACAACGCAAAAAGGCAGAAAATTAAAATTTTTTGAAAAAGTTGCGTAAATTGTTTTGAAATTTTAAAAAAATATGATATTATATCAAAGTAGAATAAAAAAAGGAGATTTTAAAAATGGCTATCGGAAAATATGATAACACTAAACCACACGTTAACGTCGGAACAATCGGACACGTTGACCATGGTAAAACAACTTTAACAGCGGCTATTACAACTTATTCCGCTCTTAAAGGTCTTGCTGAAGCACAAAGATACGATCAAATCGACAAGGCTCCAGAAGAAAAAGCAAGAGGAATCACAATTAACACCGCTCACGTTGAGTATCAAACCGCTAAGCGTCACTATGCTCACGTTGACTGCCCAGGACACGCTGACTACGTTAAGAACATGATCACAGGTGCTGCACAAATGGATGCTGCTATCCTTGTTGTTGCTGCAACTGATGGTCCTATGCCTCAGACTAGAGAGCATATTCTTCTCGCTCGTCAGGTTGGCGTTCCTTACATCGTTGTGTTCATGAACAAAACTGATCAAGTTGACGATCCTGAACTTCTTGAACTCGTTGAAATGGAAATTAGAGACCTTCTTACTGAGTATGGATTCCCAGGAGACAAAACTCCAATCATCAAGGGCTCTGCTCTTAAAGCTTTGGAAGCTGCTCAGGCTGGTAAGGTTGATGATCCAGCATGCGCTTGCATTCAAGAACTTCTTGACGCTCTTGATTCTTATGTTCCTGACCCAATTCGTGACACAGATAAGCCTTTCTTAATGCCAGTTGAAGACGTATTCACAATCACAGGACGTGGAACAGTTGCTACTGGTAAGATTGAAAGAGGCGTTGTTCATTTGAATGACACTGTTGAAATCGTTGGTCTTGGACAAAAGAAACAAACAGTTGTTACTGGCATTGAAATGTTCAGAAAGACTGTTGACGAAGGTATCGCAGGATACAATGTCGGAATTCTTATTCGTGGTATTCAAAGAAACGAAATCGAAAGAGGACAAGTTCTTTGCAAACCAGGTTCAATTCACCCACACACAAAGTTCACTGCTGAAGTTTACGTGTTGAAGAAAGAGGAAGGCGGTCGTCACACACCATTCTTCAATGGTTACAGACCACAATTCTACTTCAGAACAACCGACGTTACTGGAACAATCGAACTTGAAAAGGGCGTTGAAATGGTTATGCCTGGTGATAACGTAAGAATGACAATCACTCTTATCACACCTATCGCTATTGAACAAGGACTTCGTTTCGCTATTCGTGAAGGCGGAAGAACAGTTGGTTCTGGTGTTGTTTCTTCAATTATTGAATAATTGAACTAAATAACTTGAAAAAGTTATAACCATAGGAGGGTTCTTCAAACTGATATTAAGCAAAAAAAATACTTTCAGAAGAGAAAGTATTTTTTTGTTGCGAAATGCGAAAGTTTGTATATTAATTTAACATATACTTTGTAATTTTAATATTTACAATCTTAGAATTTAGAGAAAGTGTGGTTTTGCGAAAAAGTTAAAAATTTATATTTTATAAAAAAAGAAATGGGTTATCCATTTCTTTTAAACTTTTTTCTTTTTTAAAGCATCTTGTTTTTGATGTAGTCTTAAAATTGCATCTTCAATAATTCTATCAATCTCTAAAATAGCTTCTTTTTTAGTCATCTTAAATACCTCCACTTATCTTTCTCTTTTTCTTGCAAAAAGGTCATCAGAAAGTACGTTTTCTTCAACCTTATCAAAAGTTTTATTTAGGTAATCAACCGTTTTTGTAATTTCTTCTATAAGTGGAGTTCTATCTTGGTCTATTGGTAACTTTGCATTTTCTTCTAACATTCTTGTTTTGTAATGAGATAATATTCTTTCGCTCATCATCTTGTCGTAACTAAATAGTTGTTGTGGTAAAAGTTCCACTTTTTCAGGAGTCTGCGCCACAGTTTCTGCCAACTCTTCATAGAATTCATTGACATCATCAATATCAAGTTGAACACCGTTTTCTATTTGAAAACCTTTTCCTAGTTTCCTAGTGGTTTTTACTTGATAATTCATTATGGGTTTTGTTGTTGAGTAAGGGCCGAATACACAAACTTGCTGAGTATCTTGGTCTAGGGGTACTTCCCAATAATTGACATAATACGCCTTTAATAAATCCGGCAAGATTGCTTTTCCATCACGTGTTGCTAAATGAGTTCGCTGAATTCGACAATTAGTTCTAGTGGTGTCAAATCCTTTTATAGTTTCTTCTTCACTCATTTTATCCATTCTCGTTGCGTTGTGTGTGTAAGTTTGTATTATAAGTTTGATATTATAGGCTTTTAAATCAAATTGTTTATGAATAGAGTTAGAATCATCTAAATTATCTAACAAATCATTTCTTAAAACTGGATATGGTATTCTTCTTGCATTTCCGTCCATTTTCTTTTCTCCTTTTATCTATCCGCATTATAACACGGGGGGGGAGAGAAGTCAAGTGAATTTTTAAAAAAATTGAAAATTTTGCGTATTTAATTAAAAAATTGTTATTTTTATAAATTTTTTAGGTGGTTACATATAAATTACATTGAAATTATTTTTTAATATTTTGATTTATTTATATAATATTGATTTTTCAAGTGTCACTTTTTTAAACTTTGAATGGTTAAAAAATTATTCAACTTTAAATAAAAAAGATTCTTTATTTAAAGAACCTTTTTATCGTTTTTGAAGATTGTAAATTATGCAAGTGGTTTTAGTAAATAATTTGTGAGAATATATATTAGCAAATATTATTCTTTTTCTTTAAAACACGAATCATCGACCGACTTTAATGCATATGAAAGTTTTTTGATGTAAGGAATGCGAATTTTTATATCATCTTTTTTATCTGATAAATCTTCTTGATATTCTTTTAGTAAATTCCTTGCAATTTTAATCTCCTTTCTTCGTTCAGCAGAGATGAAGATAGTTTTTGGTGGATAAGAATATTGCTGCAATGCAAGTTTTACAGCACCTATTTCGGATAATATGGCTGGGATTTTATTCTCAGAGAATGATGCATAATTATTTTTTAAATCATTGAAATTTCTTCTGATTATATCTCTATCTCTTATTAAGCCATCTTGATATTGTTGTTTTGTTTCATTTGACATGCTATTTCTTTCCATTGAATAAATATTAGCATTATAGAGCCATATTTTCAAGTCTTTGATATAAATTCTATATATATCATCAAGTTCGTCATATTTTTTATAAAATTCTTCAACTTTTTTTGTGCATACGCAAACTCTTTTTAAAATATCATGCAATGATTCCTTTTTCTTTTCCATATTTTTTCTCCTTGTGTCTATTCTATCATAGAAAAGGTGCGGTGTCAATATGCAAAACTCAAAATTTTGACAAATTTTGTTAATTTTGTGAGGCTAATTAGGGCTAAACATCGGCTTTTTGTTTGGCAGATTTATTTTGTTATGTTATAATTATAAATGAAAAAATAGGTATTGTAATTTATAGGGGTATGTTTATGAAATTTATGGATATTTTCTATAAGGCGCTGGGTTTTGAAACAGACGATGTGAAGGTGACGAAGAAAAAGGTGGTTAAAAACAGCGCATCCTACAACTTGAAAGTCAGCGAGAAATTGCCTGACGAGATTGATGGCGTTCGTGTTTACTATCCTGAGAGCCTTGATGATTGCAAGGATAGGGCGGAACTGCTCAAAAAGGACACGCCGTTCATTTTAGATTTACGCCATTGCGGAGCAAGCGAAAAGCATAAGATTTTAGACTACTATAGCGGTGTTTTGGATGTTTTGGGTGCGAAGCAGGAGATGATTGACAAAAATTTGTATATTTTCCTACCTAAAAATTTCGAAATCGAGATTGAATAGGATATTTGCATTTGGTTGGTTTTTAATTCTTTCATGTTCAGCATTTTAGAAATTTAAAAATCTAACTGCTAAGATTATGTTGTTATATAATGAAATATACAACAAATAATTATATTAAAATAACTACTTATAATTTTAAAATTTTATTTTTTAGAGGTTGTATGAATAAAAGTTTTGTAAATAAGATTATCGTTCTTTCTGTTTTAATTGTCGTTGTTTTGGCGTTGGATTTGGTGACAAAATATGTTTTTGACGGCATGTATGAGGAGGGAACCGGCGTCAGCCTTGGAATTTTCAACCTTATCGTTGTTCATAATCATGGCGCGGCGTGGGGAATATTCTCTGGAAATCAACTTGGGCTTGTGATTTTAAGTTTGGTATTTTTGGCAATTTTTGTTTGGTTCTATGTAAAAGACAAGAAAAAAAGCTGGCTACTTACTATCACTTTTGCTTTTCTGTGTGCGGGTTGTCTGGGTAATCTGTATGATAGACTGGTGTTTGGATATGTCCGCGACTTCATTCAATTCGCCTTTTGGCAAAGTTTTCCAGTATTCAATTTTGCGGACGTGTTTTTGACGATTGGCGTTGTGATGTTCATCATATATCTACTAATCTACGCGTTTAAAAAAGATAAGGAAGAACCAGCGGTGGTTGACGCTGTGGGCAAGATTGTGATTGAAGAGCCTGAGAGCGAGGGCGGTGCGAAGAAAGATAAAAATTCAAATAAAATCGACCTAGAAAAGAGCGAAAACTTGCAAAATACGGCGGAAAACTCGCCGAAAATCAACGAATTTAGTGTGCGAAACGGCGAAAATGTAGATGGTTTGAAGGCGATTGGCCAAATTGATGGGCAAAGTAAAATTATTGAAGATAAAATTGTGAATGACGATGTTCGAAAGGATGTTTTAAAGAAAGATAAAACGGATGACAAAAATGAGTGAAGAAAAAATTTTGATTATTGATAGCGAGCAAAAAGGGGAACGGCTTGATGTGTTTTTGCAAGGAAAGTTTTCTCTTTTTTCGCGCTCTCATATCAAAAATATGATTGAAAAAGACTGCGTTTTTGTGAACGGCAAGCAAGTTAAAAGCGGATATAAGTTGAGAGAGAATGATAAAATTTCGGTCACAATCAAAGCGCCTGAAAAAATCTCCACTGAAGAAGAGGACGTGCCATTCGATATAGTTTATGAGGACGACGATGTGGTGGTGGTAAATAAACCGCAAGGACTTGTGGTGCATCCGTGTGCTTCCACCAAGAGTGGCACGCTGGTCAATGGGTTACTTCATAGGGTGAAGAATTTAAGTGGAATCAATGGCGTGTTGCGTCCTGGCATAGTGCATCGGCTCGATAAGGACACGAGCGGACTGCTTGTTGTGGCGAAAAACGATAAGGCGCACATTTTTCTTCAAGAGCAAATTAAGAATAAAACTTGTAAGCGCATATATTTAGCGGTTTTGGAGGGCAATTTAAAGGAAGATAGTGGCGAAATTGTCACGAAAATTGCGCGCGACAAGAAGGATAGAAAGAAGATGGCGGTCTCGGACACTGGGCGCGAGGCAGTGACGGACTATAAGGTTTTAGAGCGATTCAAAAATGCCTGCCTTGTGATGTTTTCGTTAAAAACTGGGCGAACGCATCAAATCAGAGTTCACGCAAAATATCTAGGTCATCCTGTTGTTGGCGACAAACTCTATGGTAAAGAGGTTAAAGGGCTTAACGGACAACTGCTTCATGCGGTTAGGTTGACTTTTGTGCATCCAACCACTCACGAAGAGATAACATTTGAAGCGCCACTGCCAGATTATTTCGAAAACTACCTAAATAAACTTAAAAAAATGTGAGATTGTAATGTTTTTATTGTATAATTTGTTACATATAAAATGTAAAGCAAAACATATTTGTAAAAAATTGCCAAAAATACAAAAATGTCTTATACCTTACGACAATAAGTAAAAGACCTAACGCAAAATCTTTAAATGCTAAAAATCTTATCATTTTGTTTTGTAAAATTTAGATTATAAGTTATAATAAATATATACATATGCGATAAAATCAAGTCATGAGTTTTGGTTGCACAAAATCGCAAAGCAAAAATGAAATTATAGGAGAAAGTATGAAGAAATTTTTTATGATTTTGTTTTCCTTTTTGTTCATTTCCTCCGCCCTTGTAGGTGGAAGTTTATTGCTTTCAGGTTGCGATAGTTCAAATGTTTCAGAAAGTTTGCCAGAAGACTCAACCAAAAATCCGACTGAAGAACCAAATGACTCAAGCAGTGATCCAAGTGATGACGACAATGATAACCCTGACGAAAATTTCGGGGGGGGGGAATTCGCCATCTGACAATTTAGAAGACGAACAAGGTGATGATGAGCAAGTTGTTATTCCTAATGCTAATGCACATTATTTAGTTAGAAATGCAAGATCGACAACTAACACAATAAGTAGTAATTATTATGATTCTAATAGCTCTTTGCCTCCTTGGGATACAAACACAGGTACAGGTCATGGAGATCCAAATGTGGGGAGTTGGAATGTAAATGATGTGACAGTTGGGAGGCAAGTCTATAGTAATAATAGTAACTTGATTCAACAAGATTATACAGTTTTTTATGGAAACACAGGTGACCTAATAGTATTAACCATTTCAAGTGTTGCTTCAGGATATGATTTTAATGGCTGGTGGTATTGTGTATGGCAAGAAGATTCAGATGGCGGATATTGGGAATATTCACGTATTTCTACCTCTGAAAGTTATAGATGGAGTGCTCCATCTTGGTGGGGAGCTTACAATAGTTCAGATGCAGACTATTATTGCATTTATCCAGTATTTAATATGACTCCGACGCTTAGTATAACATATTCTTCTATTAGTCAGATGTCAAATTCTACTAATTTTAGTATAACTGCAACTAGCGGACTAGTATCATTGCAAACAGTAACGATAGGTAATACTGTTACTGTTACGAATATAGATTTTGTTAGCACAATTAGAGTGACTTTTCGTTTATCTAACGATGCAACTTATGATTATTATATGCGAATTGGTTCTGCTCCAACAACAACAAATTATACTAAATTGTTTGCTTCTGGTTCGGATACTTATGTTTACACATGGCAATCAACAGGTAGTGTAAACATGGTTGTATATATTTATCAAAGGTATACAATAACATACAATGGAAATAGTAACACATCTGGAACTGTTCCGTCGACAGCTTACAAAATACACGGAACTGCGATAACTCTTGCAACAAACAATTTAACGAGAACTGGTTACACGGCAAATGGTTGGAATACATCAACATCAGGTTCTGGAACTCATTTTAATAGCGGTGCTTCATATACAACAAATGCAAGTGACACATTATATGCTGAATGGGAACCTAGAACCTATACTAACTATTATAGATACAGAAACTCAAGTGGAACAACCACATCTTCAAGCCAATCAAGAACGTATGGGCAGGCTTTTACCACATTATCTTCATCTGCTTTGTCGTATTACACGTCAAATGGTTGGAGTTTATATGGTTGGGCATATGATAGTTCCACAAGCACAACAAGAACTTATGCGGCAAACACATCTGTCACATCAACAACTTACACGAACAGCACCTCAACGCTTTATTGGTATGCGATTTCACAGAGAACAGTGTCAATAAATTATAATACAAATGGTGGTGGTTCTGCACCATCTTCGACGACAGGTACACAACGATGGAATCAGTATGGAACGGCACGAACTACAGTAAGTTTAACAGTGACAAGCACCGAGCCGACGCGAACAGGTTATGAATTTTTAGGTTGGGCGACAAGTTCAAGCGCGACAAGTGCTAGTTATGACCCAGGTGATACCTATTCATTCTCGAATGCATATAACGCATCAGCAAGTGTGACACTTTATGCTGTTTGGGAAAGAGCTACTTACACCAACTATTATC
>CALWEZ010000006.1 GCA_944377455.1 uncultured Clostridia bacterium | reverse complement strand
ACCTATTTGCTGCTATGTTCATCTTTGTTATTGGACTGACAATCTGCAAAAGTTTTAAATCTCGTGAAAGGAAATATGGCACACGCAGGGCATATTGGCAACTTGCCATAAGATTTTTAGCTCTTATCGGAATTGGAATCTTATTTAATGGTTTTGAAAATGGTTGGGCAGATATCTTCACAGGTTCAAAGACATTTGCTGACCTTTCCATAAAAATTCAAATCTTTGCGGTTATGTTTTGGATTGCATTTGCCCTATTAATTGTCTTTTTAATCAGCCTTGCTGTTAAAAATGAAAAGTTTAAAAAGGTGTCATCTGCAATGCTCCGCTATTTCCTCGCTATCGCGGGCGTTTTAGCTTTATATTTTATCTTAGTAAATACCGCAGAGAAAATCACAGTGCCAACAGACGGAGAGCGTTTTGGTGGTTGGGAATGGGACACTCTTCAAAACATAGGACTTGCAGGACTTATGGCACTTCCATTCGTTAAGTTTGACAAATGGGGCAGATTGATTATGGTGTCAATCACCTTTGTTGTTATGACAGTATTGATGCAAAACGGACTTTTCCCTCTTGCAAATAAGATTTTGGAAGGAGGTATCTTTGGTGGCTTTAGCTGGGCAGGAATACTTCTTTTAGGTTCAGTTTTTGCCGAATTTAAAGACGATAAGCGTTATTGGATTATGTCCTCACTTATGCTTCTAATCTCTGTAGTTTTAATTGTTGCCTTCGGCTTTACCGCAGCAAAAAGAGGATGCACACCAGTCTACGCTCTCTTCTGTGCAAGCATATCTTCTATGATTTGGGGAGGACTTAACTTCTTAAATAACTGGAAGCCTAAGTTCAGTTTCTTCGCAATCTGGGGAAGCAACGCCATTTTGACATATATACTGACCTTGGTGGTAAGTATGCTCTTCGGCGGGCTTTTAGAGACGCAGATGGTATCACTACATCCAGCCGCAGCGGTGGTCATCGTGCTTGCAATTTTAGGACTATTCACTTTGATGAATTGGTATCTTAGAAAGAAAAATCGTTACATCAGAATTTAGTCTTCCTTGCAAAAGAGATATTTAATTAAAATTTCTCGGCTTATGTCGAGAATTTTTATTTTGCATAAAGCAATTTTAGCGTAAAACCTCTTATACTTTTTGTAAGAAAGAATAATGTTGCAGTATTTGGCAAAACTAAAAGGTGGAGGTATATATGAAATTTAATCCATTTTTGGAAAAGCCAAAGAGTTTGGAAAGCACGTTGATGGACTTTAAAAAATTGGCAGGAAAGCCATATAACAAACTGGAAAGTAGTCCATACACTCGTGTGCGTTGCATACTTATG
This sequence comes from uncultured Clostridia bacterium, assembly GCA_944377455.1. Lineage (GTDB taxonomy): Bacteria > Bacillota > Clostridia > Christensenellales > UBA1242 > Caccovivens. The sequence continues at coordinate 3,532 of CALWEZ010000006.1, read as the reverse complement.
AATGGCACCGAGTATGAGGCGGTGTGGTTTGGCCACGCTTTTCATAGGCATGTGGACGACAACGACTTAAAACGCTCGCTTGCCCTTGTTAGACGTAGTGAACAGCAACAACAAAAGTTGATTTCGTCCTTAAAGCCAATCGATGAAAATCAACTTGAAACGACAATCGGCTATGAGCAACTTGCGGTCGACTTAACGGCATTTTTGGCTCAGCACGTGAAAGATAAGAATGTTAAAAGTGCCCTTGACTTTGCACTCTTAGAGGACTTCGACCACCTTTATCGTTATGCAAATATGCTGGAAAGTGATATGGGTTGTCATGCTGAGGACTATGTGGGCGACTACACCGAAATCATGCCGGCACGACCGACGATTGCTCATCACAGGCACCCGTATGACAGCGTAAAAAATCATATCTGCAATAAAACTGCTGACCCGTTCGACAAGTGCGCCGTGAACATCATCACCGCTGCCGAGCAACAGACGATGAACTACTACATGAACTTAGGCGCGTTCTATAAAAATCAAAAGGGCAGAGAAGTCTACACTGAAATTGCTATGGTGGAAGAACAACACGTCACTCACTATGGCTCACTCATCGACCCGTCAGCATCTTGGTTTGAAATGTGCTTGATGCATGAATATATCGAGTGCTATCTCTACTACTCCATGCTCTGCGACGAAAGCGACGAGGGTGTGAAAAAGGTGTGGGAGATGTTGCTTGAACAGGAGATAGCACATCTTCACAGCGCCGTCAAAAATTTAAGAAAATATGAAAAGAAAGAGTGGCAAGAGGTCATTCCAAACGGCGAATTTCCAGAACTCATTTCCTTTAAGTCTAACAAGAACTATATCAGGAATATCTTAAAAGACACAGTTTGTAACACCGCACATCGTGAGGGGTATATCAACATCAATGATCTATCCGATGACGCTGATTTCTTTAAATATCAAAGGAAGGTGATTAAGAACGAAAAAGATGTAGCATCTCATAAGGTTATTGAGGAGCATATCGAAAGATATGGCGAGGATTATCGCGTGGAGGACAAGCCAAATCCTATCAAGCCTCTTCAAGATAGAACCACTGACAACACCGAAGTCGGCAGGGTTAAGTATTAGGGTTTTCGTCCACAAGATAAGTGATTTTCACACCATAAAATCTAGCTAGTTTGAACAAGGTTCTGATATATCTCACGCCATAACCACGCTCATATTTAGAGTAACTACTCAAACTTATACCTGTCATCTTTGCAACCTCACTTTGCGTGAGGTTTTTCTTTTTTCTAAGCTTCCTTAAATTGTTTCCTATTTGTTTCATAATTCTCTTTCGCTCTTCATTGTTCATTTTTTACTCCTTTTAATCGCCACAAATGTGGAGCGTTTTATATAACAATTGTTATGATTAATATAACATAACAATCGTTACGTGTCAAGCATTTTACAACAATTGTTGTTATAATATTAAAATAAAGGTAGAAAAGTAAATGTTTTCAGCAAGATTAAAAGAGTTGCGAAAAGAAAAAGGCTTGTCAGCCACGCAATTAGGCAAGGAGTTGAATATTTCATATCAGGCAATCCTTTTATGGGAGAATGGCGAGCGTGACATAAAATTAAGTTATGCCATAATGTTGGCTAAATTTTTTGATGTTTCTCTTGACTACTTGGCAGGACTATCAGATGAATACAAAAAATAAGAAGCAACAAAAATTGCTTCTTTTTTAATTATTTAAAAATTGAGATTAGTAAGTGCGTTCCACGTGTTCTTGCCAACTAGGCCGTCAACAGTTAAGCCATTTGCGCTTTGAAAGTTGCGCACAGCGCTTAAGGTTCGACTGCCGAAGATGCCGTCAATTCCGCCGACTGGATAGAGATTGCTCTCGAGTAGTTGTTGCAAAAATGTGACATACGCTCCACGATAGCCCTCGCGTAGGAGTGGATACGGCGGAAGCGTGAGCAGGGTTCTCCAGGTGTTTGTGCCGACAAGTCCGTCGACCGAAAGCGAGTTATTTCGTTGAAAATCACGAACCGCATTCAGCGTGTTCGAACCGAATATGCCGTCGACTGAGAGATTGTATCCATATTGATTTAAGATGAATTGAAGAAGATAGACAAAGTTGCCCTGACTTCCCGAGCGGAGAAGTGGATAGTTGTTCAAATTGTCGCGCGGAATGTATGAAACGCCCAAATAGTTGCACACGCCATGGCACGCTTCTTCGCCGACCTCGGTTTGAAAAAGCGGATTAATCATAAGGCGCGCTTCGCGTAAGTTTGTCATAAAGCCCGCTTCAATCAAACTTGACACACAGTTGACGTTCGATAGCACGCCCACGTCCAGCGTTTTCACACCACGACCTGTCTGCGACGTTCCGCTGATGAGTTCGGCATACAAATTTTCGGCAAGATTTCGACTTTGAGTTGCCTTTGGATTTTGTGGCGAGTAATACACCTCTAAGCCTGAGGCACTATTAAACGTATTGCCATAGGCGTTGTAGGCAAAAGTGACAAGCAGGGTCAAGTTTTGCGAATTTATCCTTCTAATCCTTTCATTTATCGAAACATCCTGAAGTTCTGGTTTGACGTCATACACCGAAAAGTCCTGACGCATACACGCCTCAATGAACTTATTTTTAGCGGCGCGGTTGAACTCGTTTTCATATACCTGCCTATTTAGTCCTGGCACAACAGGCGTTCGTTTGCCCAGCGTTGGCGGATTGACGCCATGCTCGTCGTTTGCGCCTATGTAATAATCAGAATTAGCCATAAAAACTCCTTTACATGTTTTTTATATGAGATTTGTTTACTTATTGACACAAAATAATATTATAATTTTAAGGATTTTATAAAAACCAGTTTTAATTTTTAACCGCTTTGTGATATTATATTTATATGGAAAGTAGTTTAAGAAAAAGAAGAACAAAAATAGCACTTTTATTATGCATGTTCATGCTCCTTGTTTTTGCGCTGTCTGGCTGTGGCACAACAATAGATGACTATGTGCCAGAGTTTGACAGTGGCTACTTTTTTAACAATTATGAAGTCAACATTTTCATTACAGAAGATAACAAATATGAAATCAATGAGAAGATAACGGCTACCTTTTTCGAAGAAACGAATGGTATTATGCATATACTTCCTATCGAGCAGACTGTCGGCGTGCCGAACGACAACGGCGACAGAAAGATTAGAAATTATAAATTTGAAGTGTCCGATTTTCAACTGAATAACACTGACGGCGCCTTTGTGCGAGAGGGGGATGCTGGTGGGTATCCTGTGAGCGTGCATGAATTGCATTTGCCTTATGCCATGGGAGGAGATGAGTATGAAAGTTATACTTTCGACATTTCCTATACCTACGACATAGGCGACGACAGAGATACGAGTAAAGATTTTGTATACTTTAATATAATAAGCTCAAATCTTGACACGCATGTAGGTAGCGTAAGTTTTTCTATTACCTTTCCTAAGGAAGTGACTTCGCAAGAAAAGTTGATGTTTTATGTAGGTCGCTATGGCGAAAACACTGACGGCACAA
>CALWEZ010000005.1 GCA_944377455.1 uncultured Clostridia bacterium | reverse complement strand
AAGTTAAATTTTAATTTTGCTAAACGCAAAAACACAACAAATTGTGTTCATCACATAGTATGTAAAACCATCAGTCTCACTCAAATGCGACTTCGTCGCGCTTGGTTCGACTTCAGATAATATAAACAATGTGATGTTAAAATTTTACTATCATAAAATTTTAATAAATTCTATCGAATTTGTGTGATAACGCACACTCATCACAGTATGTATGACCATCAGTCTCACTCAAATGCGACTTCGTCGCGCTTGGTTCGACTTCCGATAATATAATAGAAAAGGTTTAAAATAAGTTTTACATATTTATTATTTGTGATATAATAAAAACATGAAGATAAAGTCACTTAAACTTAAAAATTATCGCAATTATAATGAACTAGATGTAAATTTTAGTGATTTACTCAATGTTTTTGTAGGGAAAAATGCTCAAGGAAAGACAAATCTACTTGAGAGCATATATTATTGTTGTATTGGTAAAAGTTTTAAATCGGTTAAAGATAAGGATATTGTCAACTGGAATAAGGAAGAAGGTTTTATTAAACTATTGGCGGAAAAGAAATATAGAGATATACAGGTTGAAATAAAATTTTCTAAGGATAAGAAAAAAGTAATAGAGATAAACGACATACCAATTAAAAGGATTGGGGAACTTATTGGAGAGTTAAACATCGTCTTTTTTTCGCCAAACGAACTTAAACTTGTCAAAGAGAGCCCTGAAGAGAGGCGCAAATTTATGGATATAGACATCTCACAAATCAACAAAAGATATTTTTATCAACTGTCACGTTATGAGAAAATTTTATCAAACAGAAATAAACTTTTAAAAAATAGTTCGAATATTGACATCGTCAAAGATACGATTGATATTTGGGATAGAGCGCTTATTCAGTCTGCAAAGAAGATAGCGTTTGAAAGGGAAAAGTTTGTTAAAGCGATAACGCCATACACTCAAAAAGCGCAATCATATATTAGTGGCGGAAAAGAAAATGTTGAACTAAAGTATATTTCTGGTTGTGGCGTTAATTTAGACGAGAATTTTGAGAAAAATTTGGATAGATTGCTTAAAAAGAATCTTGAAAAAGATTTTAAACTTGGCTACACCACACTTGGCGTGCATAGAGATGACATTGACATCTTTCTTAATGGTGTGGAAGTGAAAAGTTTTGGTTCTCAAGGACAACAGCGCACAGTGGCATTGTCGTTAAAACTTGCCGAACTTGAGAATATGTATAATGAAATTGGCGAATATCCAATACTGATGCTCGACGATGTCTTTAGTGAACTTGATAGCGACAGGCAGGAGAAACTTTTAAAATTTGTCAGTCGCACGCAGACCTTTATTTCAACAACTGACTGCAAGAAGATAGATGGAAAGATTTTTGAAATAAGTGAAGGAAAGATAATAAAAAATTAAAAGAGTGTTTAAAATTTATACACTCTTTATTAATTAATTATGATATTTTGAAAAATTAAAAAATAGTAAATTTTAGAAAATTAACAGAAAATTTATAAAAAATTCTATAAAAACTTATAAAAAATGTTAAAAAATCAAAAAAATAACTATTTTATTGAAAAAATATATATTTTAATATAATTTATTATAAATTTAATATTTTTTCAGATTTTATTATAGATTTTTCGCCTTTATAATTTGGATTTGTGATGGTGTAAATTCCGTGGAGTTTGTATTCAGGTAAAAAGGCATGTTTATATGGATTTGGTAATTCGTTAAAAAATTCTAAGTCTTTATTTTTGCCAAATTTACTTGACCAAACTTTAGATTTTTCTTGAAGAAGGAAATGGTAGTCGTAAGAATTAAAATACAAGGCGATGTTCCACTCGTTTGGCTGTTGTAAGTTTGAAGTGTTTGAAGGCTGAATTTGAAGCCCAACCTTCTTAACGAAATCAACCATCATGTTGACTGACTTTTCAATGACACTGTGCTCATCTTCCACATAGTCATCTTCCATGTAATAGAAATCGCCAAACACGAGGGTATCATGGTAATTAAAATGTATTTTGCTTAAAATATCATTAGTTAAATTAAAGCACGCATGACTCATGCAGTTGATAAGGTCGTAAATTTTATAATTGTCTGCCGTAGTTGCCACATATGCCTCGTCGAATCTTGACGGATAATATCCTAAATTAAACGCGCTTTTTAGTTTTAAAATAGTTTTTTCTTTATCTTTTATCATAACTAGATTGTATCTTAGATTAAAAGCATTGTCAATATCAAAACCTTGATTTTTTGTTGAATATTTGATATAATACCTAGTATGAAAACGATTGTTTCTATCTCAACTCCGCTTGGAAGAGGAGCGATAAGTATTGTGAGAATGAGCGGTAAGGACAGTTTGAAAATTGCCCTTAAAGTTTTTCATTTAAAAGAAAGGGAAATTAAGCCAAGATATATGTATTTTGGAAAGTTGGAGATAGAGAAAGGCGTGTTTGAAGAGTGCTTGATGGTCTATTTTAAAGCACCAAATTCTTACACTGGCGAAGACATCGTGGAGTTTCAAATACACGGCGGAGTGCTACTAGCACAAAAGGTTGTGGAACTTTGCGTGAAAAAAGGTTGCAGTTTAGCTGAGTCTGGCGAGTTCTCAAAGCGTGCTTTTTTAAATGGAAAGATAACGCTGGACAAAGCGGAAGCGATAATAGGAGAGATAAACGCAGAAAGCGAGGCAGAATTAAATTCATCGCTTAAGATAACCAATGGAAAGTTGGCGGAAAAAATTGACGAAGAGCAGAAAAAACTCACCGAACTTTTGGCGGAGATTGAAGTTTCCTTCGACTATCCTGAATATGATTATGAGGACATCGTCAAGGCAAAGGTGTATGACGTTATCAGGAAGATAAAGAAGGAAAATGATGAGATAATTGAAATGTCGAAAAGCGCCGTCTATCTCAAAAATGGCATAAACGTGGCAATAGTTGGTCGCGCCAATGTTGGAAAAAGTTCGCTTCTCAACGCACTTTTAGGCGAGGAGCGTGCGATAGTGACCGACATTGAAGGCACGACGCGTGATAGTTTGAAAGAGAGTTTTATGCATAAAGGCGTGAAGATAAATCTTATTGATACGGCAGGTATTCGAAAGACGGATGATGTTGTAGAAAAGATTGGTATTGAAAAAAGTTTGAAGTCTTTAAAGTCGGCAGACGTTGTTTTGTTTGTTCGTGATGGTTCGTCAAGTGAGACGGAAGAGGATAGAGAGATTAAGCAAAACATCAAAGATAAGGTGGTTATCAATATCATCAACAAAACTGACAAACCTCGCGTGTTGAAAGAGAAAGAAAACGAAGTGGAGGTCTCTGCGATAACGAATAAAAATATCAACCTTTTAAAAGATATGATTGTTGAGACAATTATCAAAAATGATATCGACGCAAATGCTTTAATTTTGACTAACGAAAGGCAACTTGCAACATTAAAAAAGTGCGATGAGTGGATAGAAAAGATTTTTAAGGCAAAGGAACTATCTATGGATGTCATCGCCATGCTGATTAAAAACTTGTGGAAGGAACTTGGAAAGATAACAGGTAATACTGAAAATGAGGATATTATCTCTCTCATCTTCTCTAAGTTCTGTTTGGGGAAATGATATGGAAAATTTTGACGCGATTGTGATAGGTGCAGGCCATGCTGGCTGTGAGTCGGCGCTTGCGCTTGCAAGAATGGGGAATAAAACGCTACTTTTGACGATAAGCCTAGACGCTGTCGCCTTTTTGGCGTGCAATCCGTCAATCGGCGGAACGGCGAAGGGGCAACTTGTCAGCGAGATTGACGCGCTTGGTGGAGAGATGGGGATAATTGCCGACAGAACCGCTCTTCAGATAAGAATGCTGAATAGTGGAAAGGGTCCTGCAGTTCAAAGTTTGCGCGCACAAGCGGACAAAAATGCCTACCACATGGAAATGAAAAAGGTCTTAGAGGGCGAGAAAAATCTCTACCTAAGACAGGGTGAAGTCGTCGATATTTCGCTTGACGGAGACGAAAAAATTATCACAACAAGCGTCGGCTTAAAATATAAAGCAAGGGCGGTGGTTCTGGCAACTGGCGTGTACCTTGAAAGTGAAATAATAATAGGAAAGACAAGAGAAAAGACTGGACCGAATGGGTTTAAAAACAGCCATGGGCTATCCGATTCACTAGAAAAATTAGGGCTTAAATTGCTTCGCTTTAAAACAGGCACACCTGTGAGACTACATAGAAGAAGTATAGATTTTTCTAAGATGGAAGTGCAATATGGAGACGAATATATCTCTGGTTTTTCCTATCTAACGAAGCATAAAATTGAAAATAAAAAAGATTGTTATCTAACGTATACCACTTCAAAGACGCATGAAATAATAAGAAATAATTTGGATAAAGCGCCTGCTATCACTGGAGAAATCGTCGGTGTGGGACCGAGATATTGTCCTTCCATCGAAACGAAGGTGGTGCGTTTTGCTGATAAAGAGCGGCATCAGCTTTTCTTAGAGCCAGAAGCGGAGAACACTGAGGAGATGTATCTTCAAGGCTTTTCCACTTCCATGCCCGCGGACATTCAAAAGGAGATGGTGGAGAGTGTGATAGGGCTTGAACATGCTGAAATCATGCGTGACGCCTATGCTATAGAGTATGATTGCATCGATCCGACCGAACTTAATCCAACTTTGGAATTAAAAAAGATTAAGGGATTGTTCTTTGCAGGGCAAATTAACGGCACGAGCGGATATGAAGAGGCTGGCGCGCAAGGAATTGTCGCTGGCATCAACGCAGCGCTATATCTAGCGAATAAAGAAATGCTCGTCTTAAAGAGAAGCGACGCCTATATCGGCGTTTTGATTGACGACATCGTCACAAAAGGCACGAACGAGCCGTATCGCATGATGACCAGCCGTGCGGAGTATCGTTTGAAACTTAGGCAGGATAACGCCGACCTAAGACTAACCGAAATTGGAAGAAAGGTTGGACTTGTCAGCGATAAAAGGTATCAAATTTTCCTTGATAAAAAGAGTAAGATGAAAGAGGTGGAAGAGATATTAAATAAAAAAGTTAAGGTCGACGAAAAACTTGTCAATTTCTATTCCTCTCACAACGAAAGTGTGCCAAAGGAAAGTGTGAGATATCGCGACATGCTCAAGCGCGCCAATATTGATATTTTCGACATTCAAAAAGAGTTTGACGAGTTCAAAGATTATGACTATGATATACTTGAAAAGGTCAATATCAATATGAAATACGAGGGATATTTGAAGCAACAGGAAGAGGAAATTGAAAAGGCGCTTGCTAATGAAAAGATAACAATTCCAGAGGACTTTGACTACAGCGCTATCAAGGGACTCAGGCAAGAGGCGATAGAAAAGTTGATTAAAATTAAACCATTAAATATAGGTCAGGCGTCAAGAATTTCAGGAGTGTCTCCAGCAGATATTTCAGTGCTTTCGGTCTATGTCAAGAAATTTAAAAGAGGATAAAGTATGGATATTAAAAAGATTTTTTCGAGGTTTAACATTTCAATCTCACCTTCCCAAGAGGAACAATTTAAAAAATATTATTCTTTTTTAGTAGAAGAAAATAACAAATATAATCTAACTGCGATAACAGACGAAAACGACGTTATCTACAAACATTTTTTAGATAGCGTGCTACCTAAAGACGAGATAGGTTTAGGAGCAAAGGTTATCGATATAGGTAGTGGCGCGGGTTTTCCAGCTGTGCCGTTAAAGATAATGCGACCAGATTTACAAATAACAATGGTGGACAGTTTGAATAAGAGAGTGAATTTTCTAAATGCGCTAATTGAAATGTTAGGTCTGAGCGAAACCGAGGCTGTCCACTCAAGAGCGGAAGATTTTATAAAAGGAAAGCGAGAGTTTTATGATTACGCCGTGGCACGCGCGGTCGCTCCGCTAAATACCCTTTTAGAATATTTAGTGCCTTATTTAAAGATAGGTGGGTGTTGCATAATTTACAAATCGCAAAAGCTAGACGAAGAAATTGAGATAGCAAAAAACGCCTTAAAAATCTTATCGGTAAAATTTGTTAAAGTTTTGGAATTTGAATATTTGGGGATATCGAGAAAAATTTTGATAGCGGAGAAAACAGGAAAAACCAACGAAAAATATCCGCGTGGAAAAAATTTGCCTAAAACAAAACCATTATAAAAATTAGACTTGCGACAAAATAAAAAAAACAAAAAATAACCAAAAAATATTAAAAAATTATTAAAAAAATGCAATATATTTGTCAATTTTCTTTATTTTTTTTGATATTTAATGTATAATTGTTTTAAAAGGAAGTACTATGGGAAAAATTATTGCTTTTGCAAATCAAAAAGGTGGAGTTGGAAAGACAACGACCTGTGTCAACGTGGCAGCGTATATAGCGATGATGGGGAAGAAAATTTTGATTTTAGACCTAGATCCTCAAGGCAATGCCACAAGTGGTGTCGGTATACGCAAAACAAAAGACTTGAAAACTATCTATGATTTGATAGACGGAGAGGGAACATTTAACGAAGTGATTAAGCCAACGATTGTTGACAATCTTTTTATCATTCCTTCTACTGTTGATTTGGCAGGAGCGGAGGTCGAACTTATTCAAATTCCACAACGTGAAAAGATAATTAAAAATCTACTTGCGGAGATAAAAGATAGTTACGACTTTATTTTAATCGACTGCCCTCCATCTTTGGGCTTGATTACTGTCAACGCGTTGACTGCCACTGACAGTGTGATCATTCCTATTCAATGTGAATTTTTTGCACTTGAAGGCTTGACACAGCTTATGAACACAATAAAACTTGTCAAGGAATATTTAAATCCAGATATCGACATCGAAGGGGTGGTTATGACGATGAAAGATAAGAGATATAATTTGACAAATCAAGTGAGCAATGAAATTATAAAGTTCTTCAGCAAAAAGGTCTATGTGACAACGATACCAAGAAATGTTCGTTTGGCAGAAGCGCCAAGTCATGGGCTACCAGTCGCGTTATATGATGCTAACTCTAAAGGCGCAGAGGCATACTTAAGTTTAGCGGAAGAGATTTTAAAGAGAAGCGGAACGCCTTTCAAAAGAATTTCAAAGGTTAGAAAAATTAGATTTTCGGAGGATTAATTATGATTAATAATAAGAAAGGTTTAGGGCGTGGGCTGGATGCGTTGTTCGGCGTGTATAAGGACGATAGTTATGATAATATAACTACACACACTCAGTCGGCCAAGTCGGACATAAAGAAAGACGGAGTGGCCGAAATTGATATTCTTAAAATAAAGCCTAATCCGAACCAACCAAGAAAGAATTTTGATAGTGAAGCGTTGAATGAACTTGCAGTATCAATAAAAGTTCATGGCATTGTTCAGCCAATCGTAGTTAATGATAATGGTGACGGAACATATATGATAATTGCTGGCGAACGTCGTTGGCGTGCAGCGAATATCTGTGGGCTTAAGACTGTTCCTGCAGTGGTTAGAAACTATACTGATAAGCAGGTCAAGGAAATTAGTATTATTGAAAACTTGCAACGTGAAGATCTCAATCCTGTTGAAGCAGCTAAGGCTATTAAGGAATTGATGGATGAATACAACTTGACTCAAGAGGTTGTTGCGGATAGAATAGGGAAAAGCAGGTCAAGTATTGCCAACACGCTGAGATTGTTGACATTATATCCAGATGTTCTTAAAATGGTGGAAGATAGCAAATTATCTGCTGGACATGCGAGATGTTTGGTTGTTGTGGAAGATAAAAGTCAACAAATCAAGTTGGCGCAGTTAGCTGTAAGCAAAAATTTAAGCGTGAGAGATTTAGAAAAGGCTGTTAAGAATTTAACTAGTCCGCAAAAAAAACATATTATCATGCCTGAGCAGTCGTTGGAGTTAAAGGAACTTATTGTTCAAATGCAAAAGACTTTTGCCACAAAGGTCAGTGCGATAGGAAATGATAACAAAGGGCGAATATATATAGATTATTATACACGCGACGACTTAGACAGAATTGCAGAATTATTAGAACTATTAAATAAAAAGGAAATGACCTTGCAAGACTTACAAAACTACAATAAGCGCCATCAATAGAGAGAAAGACATTTCTCTCTATTTTTATTTTATATTTTTAAGGCGAGGTAGTTTTATATGGACAAAAAGTTAAGACGTTACATAGATTAAGTTTGAGCCATAAAATTGCAAGAAAAACTATCCATAAAAAATTAAATATTTATAAGTCGTACAAACGCCCACAATAGGACAGGGTAATTCTAGATAAAAAAATGTTTCACGTGAAACATTTTTTTATTTAGTACAGCATGTTTTTATAATATAAACACCTCAAGAGTCTATAAGGCAAATATCTAAAACTAATTCTCTTTATAAGAATAAGCTTAGATATATATATTGTTGTGTATTTCCTATAGGCTACAAAATGTTTCACGTGAAACATTTTGTAATCATATTTTTGATTGTAGATATATTAGGTATTCTATATAGCAAACAATAGGATAAAACTTAAAACACTTCCATGAGTAGATTTGAATGTAAAAGTTAATTAAATTTATATTTGTCCCTACTAAGGTTTAAAACAAAATTGTTTCACGTGAAACAATTTTTGGATAAAGTTTGATGAAAGAAATATACTACATTCCAATTTCTTGTGTTCAAGGTAAAATATCAACAATTTAAAGATGATTTAATAAAACTATAAAAATTTTATAATATTGTTATAAGCGCAGCAGTTCATATTAAAAGTATTATGAAAAGATGCATGGTAATATAATCTTTTTACCCTGCTTTTAAATTTAATGTTTCACGTGAAACATTAAAATAAACAGTGCGTAGTAGTTGCTTTAAAAATTGGCATATTAAAAAAGTCAGGCAAGTAAAATGGATATATCTAAGTTCACTATTTTGTTTTAGTGCGGTTTTTATAAAATTTGCTAACTTAGAAGATCATGTTTTTGTTTGACTTTTGGCAGTCATTTATGGTAATATGATAATGGAGGTAATATATGAAAGAATTAAAAGGTTCTAAAACAGAAAAAAATCTAATGGAAGCATTTGCTGGCGAAAGTCAAGCAAGAAATAAGTATACTTTTTATGCTTCAAAGGCAAAGAAGGAAGGTTATGAGCAAATTGCTGCCATATTCACTGAAACAGCTGATAATGAAAAAGAGCATGCTAAGATGTGGTTCAAAGAATTGCATGGTGGAGACATTCCAGATACATTGAGCAATCTTTTAGATGCTGCAGCAGGCGAAAATGGCGAATGGACTGAGATGTATAAGAGAATGGCAGAAGAGGCTCGTGAAGAAGGCTTTATGGCTATTGCTGCAAAGTTTGAAGGTGTAGCAAAGATTGAAAAGCGACATGAAGAAAGATATAGAAAACTTGCTGAAGTCGTTAAGAATAAAACGGTTTTCAAAAAGACCGAAAAGAAAGTTTGGGCTTGCAGAAATTGTGGACATGTATATGTAGGGAATGAACCACCAAAAGTTTGCCCAGTTTGCAACCACCCACAAGCATATTTTGAAATTTTAACAGAAGAATTTTAATATGTTAAAAATTAAATAAATTAAGTTAGCAAATTAAATATTTACTAACTTTTTTAATGACCTTGTTAATAATTTTATTACATTAAATAAGTTATGATTATATATCTATATCGTTGTTTTGTTTAATGTACGTTAATTAATAAATATTTATATTTGTTATATATTAATAACTATGTTGCAACTAAAATATTGTTTTTCGGTTTAGATTTTGCAGTACGGAATTCAATGATATTTCGCATAAAAACAACAAAAAAAGATATATAAAAGCCTTGACTTTTTTCTTTATATTTGATAAACTAAGATAGTCAAATATGGAGAGATACTCAAGAGGTCGAAGAGGCTCCCCTGCTAAGGGAGTAGTACTGTAACAGGTAGCGAGGGTTCGAATCCCTCTCTCTCCGCCAACGCAAGCGTAAGTCTACGAACACTAGACTTACGTTTTTTTATTTATAAACTTTGGATAGACATTAATCCTTTTTCTATAGGAGATTTAAATATTTCTAATAAATGCTCGTATTTTTGTTTGTTAAGTTTTGCGATTTTGTTTTCCGCATTTATTGTTTTAGCGGTTATTATTAAAACATATTTTGCATTTGCATGGTTAACTTGATTATAGTAACCAATCAAAGATAATTGTTTGTATATATAAAAATAATTATACATTGATGGCACTAAATACTTTATCTCTACAAATTCCTCTATATTATCTTGTTTTATATATAAATCAAATATCAAGCTTTCTTTCATAAATGGATTAGATAGATCTACTTTTGCATCTCTTATTATTGTGGCGTCATCATAATGTTTCATTTTTATATATTTATTTAATGTTTCAAATTCCAACTTGCTTGTTGTATTAGAACTTGACTTTTCATTTTCTTCCTGTAAGTTTTCAACATCCGACTTTATTTTTTTATCCGTATCAGTCGCAGGTTTTACTTCAGCTATATTTATAGAAATGTTATTATTGATGTTGGTTATAAGATTCATCAAATTTAAATTTTGTTCTTTTAGATTTTTGTTTTCCTTTTCAATCAATTTTTTTTCTTTTTTTATATTTAACAAATTCCCGATTTGAAAAGAATCAAATGAATCTATACAAACTATAACTAATGCAATTATTAAGGCAACAATTATTTCTGTAGAAATATATGTATTTTCTACATCAAAATAATCATAACATATCAAAAAAATTAAAAAACAGAACATTAAAATTGTTAATATTTTGAATATAATTGACCAAATGTTATTTTTCTTATTCATTTTATCCTCACAATATATTTTATATTATAACATATTTAAATAAGAATTTCAAACCTACAGAATTGAAAAGTTACACTGCAACTAAAGTTTATATTACTATTATTTTATTATTTTACTTGAACATTTTAATTTATTCCAAAGTTCTTATATCAAAAACATCATGGAATAAATAGTTTTTAAATTTTATATATAAAATTCTACCAATATATCAATCATTTCTGGTTGAGGTTTATTTTGGATTATATCTGGAAGTTCATAAGTCTTTTTCTTAAATGGTGCTTTTGTTGTGTTGTTGGTTGTTATTGATGGGCTATTAAAGTAAATTTGCATTTTGTCATTATATAAAATTATTTGCTTCACAAGATAGTTTATA
>CALWEZ010000004.1 GCA_944377455.1 uncultured Clostridia bacterium | reverse complement strand
CACTAATTGGTGCAGAAATTTTAGGCTTTGACGGCGAGATTAAAGAGAAAAATTATGCAAATTTCATTGTTTTAAGTGGAAAGACGAATTATGACGACATCTTCAAAAGCATCGTCTATGGCATGAGCAAGCAAAATGTGTTTATGACTGTAAAAAATGGAAAAATTCTTCAACAAAATGGCGTTTTTGCTATGGAAAATCGCTAAATTATGTTAAAATATGCGTAGAACATACCGACAAAGTAAATTTTCCTTAAAATACCAAACAACTTAAAAATTTGTTGAAAGTTTGTTTGTAAATTTATAGTGTTAAAGAAAAATTGCTACAAAAGAATTTTGGTGTGTAACAAAAAAGGAGTAACAAATGGAAATTAAAGAACAACTAGCCAGCGAGTTTGGACTTAGACACGATTATGTAGAGAACATAATTAACCTTATTGATGAGGGGAATACGATACCTTTCATCGCAAGATATAGAAAGGAAATGCACGGTTCGTGCGATGACCAGGTGCTGAGAGATTTTGCCGATAGGCTTAAATATTTAAGAAATTTAAATAATGAAAAAGAAAAGGTGCAAAAAGTTATCACCGAGCAAGGCAAGTGGACGGATGAAATAGCGAAAGCGCTTGAAAATGCCATGACCTTAACAGAAGTTGAAGATATTTATAGACCATACAAGCCAAAGCGTAAGACGAGAGCGTCAGTGGCAATCGCAAAGGGTTTAGAGGGCTTAGCCGACATCTTGCAGGCGCAGAGCAAGAGTTTTGTCTTTTTGAAAGAGGCAGAAAAGTATATAAAGGAAGATGTGCCAACAGTTGAAGAGGCGGTGCAAGGCGCAAAGGATATCGTTGCTGAGCGCATTTCGGATAGTGCGGAACTAAGAAAGGAACTTCGCGAGATTTTGGCGGAGAAGGCGTTTATTAATTGTTCGCTTTTAGAGAACGAAAACAACTTAACCTATGAGACCTATGCTGGCTTTAAACAAGAGGTGAAAAATCTTCCTAGCCATAGAATTTTGGCTATTAATCGTGGCGAAAAAGAAAAGTGCTTGAAAGTGGAAATTACGATTGACGAAAAACTTATGTTTGATGTCATAAATCACCACTTTAAGAAAAATAACCCTGACACAGACACATATATGGAAGAAGTCATTCGCGACAGTTATGACCGACTTCTCTTTCCTTCGCTTGAAAGGGAACTTCGCTCGAACTTAACCGATAGGGCGGACGAGCAGGCAATCAAGATGTTTGAAGTGAACTTAAGACCACTTCTTCTTGAAGCACCACTTAAAAATAACATAATTTTAGGTCTCGACCCAGCATATAGAACAGGCTGTAAGATTGCCGTTATCGACAAGAACGGCGCGGTGCTTGACACCACCGTCATCTATCCAACACCACCGCAATCAAAGACGGAAGAGAGCATTGAAAAACTTAAAAAGTTGATTGAAAAATATAACGTTGACATCATCTCAATCGGCAATGGAACGGCATCAAAAGAGGCAGAGATTTTCGTTGCGGAACTTATTAAGCATGTGGATAGACCTGTGAGTTATGCGGTAGTTTCCGAGGCAGGCGCTTCGGTGTATTCCGCATCCAAACTCGGCGCGGAAGAATTCCCAGACTACGATGTTTCGCTTCGTAGTGCGGTTTCCATCGCAAGACGTCTTCAAGACCCACTTGCAGAACTTATCAAAATTGATGTGAAGTCAATAGGCGTTGGACAATATCAACACGATATGCCACAAAATAGGCTTTCCGAAGTTTTGACAGGTGTGGTTGAAGACTGCGTAAACAGCGTGGGCGTTGACCTTAACACCGCATCTCCTAGCCTTCTTTCATATGTTTCTGGGCTTAATATGTCGATTGCAAAAAATATTGTGGCATACAGAACAAAAATCAAGGGCTTTAAAAACCGCGAAGAACTTTTATCCGTGCCAAAACTTGGACCAAAGGCGTATGAACAGTGCGCAGGCTTCTTGCGTGTTGTGGGCGGAGAGAATATACTCGATAACACCGCTGTGCATCCAGAGAGTTACGATGCCACAAGAAAACTTTTAAAACTTTTCAATATGTCGGAAGAGGATGTTAAAAATCATAACCTCGTGCTACTGCCAAAACTCATCGAAGAGAAAGGCGAAGAAAAGGTGGCAAAGGAGTGCGGAGTGGGTGTTCCAACGCTCAAAGACATCACAAGCGAACTCCAAAAGCCAGGCAGAGATATTCGTGAAAGTATGCCAAAGCCAGTGCTTAGAAGCGATGTTATACACATGGAGGACTTACAACCAGGGATGATTTTTGACGGCGTGGTTAGAAATGTTGTTGACTTTGGTGCGTTTGTCGATATCGGCGTGCATCAAGACGGACTTGTGCATATCTCACAGCTATCTGACGGCTATGTTAAACACCCATCAGAGGTTGTTAAAGTTGGCGACAAAGTGAAGGTCAAAGTTTTAAGTGTTGATTTAAATAAAAAGAGAATATCTCTCACCATGAAAGGCGTGGAAGAAGAGGAAAAATAATGGAAAGATGCCCAAAGTGCGGAACAAGCGCGGAAGAAATTTTGGAAACTGGCTTTGTCGGCTGTGAAAAGTGCTATGAACTTCCAACTGTCAAAAAGGCGGTTGGAAAGATGTTTGATGGCAAAAAGCATAAGGCTAAAAAAGATTAGTTGAAAGGAGAAAAAGGTGTTAGGAGCAATTATCGGCGATATTGTTGGTTCAAAATACGAATTTAACAACATAAAAACAAAAGATTTTACTTTCTTTCAGCCCGATATGTTTTTCACTGATGACACTGTGATGACGGTGGCAATCTATGACGCCTTATCTTCTTGCAAAGGTGACTATTCAAAGTTAAGCGATTTAGCAATAGAAAAAATGCAAGAATATGGCAAAAAAAGATATCCAATGAGTGATAAAATAGGCTATGGCTCCATGTTTAATGGTTGGCTTACATTTAAAATTCCAGCTCCTTACAATAGTTACGGCAATGGAAGTGCCATGCGCGTTAGTTCTGTTGCTTACTTTGCAAAATCGCTTGAAGAAGTTAAAAAATTGTCTTATGCAGTCACTTCCGTGACTCACAATCATGAAGAGGGAATAAAAGGAGCAGAGGCAACCGCAGTCGCCACATTTATGGCACTTCATGGAGCAAGCAAAGAAGAGATAAAAGACAAGATAGAAAGTGATTATTATTCCTTAGATTTCGACTATCAAAAATTAAAAGAAACATACAGCTATAAAGTATCCTGTCAAAGAACTGTGCCACAGGCGCTATATTGTTTTTTAATTTCTAATTCTTTTGAAGATGCAATTAGAACAGGTATTTCCATAGGTGGCGATAGTGACACGCTTTGTGCCATTGTTGGCGGTGTTGCCGAAGCGTATTATGGAATACCAAAGGAGATGAAAAGCACGGCAAAACTCTATCTTGACAAATTTATAAACAAAAAAGTGGACGAGTTTGAAAAAAAAGTTTGTTTCAAACGATAAAGATAGGTAAAATTATGGACGAGTTTAAAGATGTGGCTATTTCATCAAGAATACGGCTGGCACGCAACGTCAGTGGCTTTAATTTTTTTACGAAACTGATAAGCGAAACAGATGCAGACTTTATCTTAAATTCTATGGAAAGAATATTGAATGATTTTGGCAACTTCGACTTTATTCTCCTCAAAAATCTTTCTCTAAATGAGTGCAATTCTCTTCTTGAAAGGCATATCATAAGTAAGGAACTCATCGAAAATAAGGATATTTCGGCGGTGGCGATTAGTGCGGACGAACATTTAATCGTCATGATGAATGAAGAGGACCATTTAAGGCTACAATGTATATATGACGGCTTCAATCTCAACAAACCATACCGCATCATCAAGGCGCTTGACGAGCGGATACTTTCCGAAATCGACATCGCCTATAACGACAATTTAGGCTTTATAACAGCAAGTCCGTCCAACCTTGGCACAGGCATGCGAGCGTCTGTTATGTTGTTTTTGCCCGCTCTTGAAAGGCGTGGGGAACTTGATATCATGAAGAAAGAGGTCTTGTCCTCTGGTTGCACAATACGCGGACTTTACGGCGAGGGCAGTAAAAACTATGGTGGTTTCTATCAAATCTCCAATCAAAATTCGCTGGGACTAAGTGAGGAAGAGATAATCGACAATGTTTCCGAGCAGATTTTCAGCATCTATGAAATGGAAATGTCAGCGCGTGAGGACATATTATCAAGCGACCATTTGAAACTGAAAGACGAGATTTTCCGTGCTTATGGAGTTTTAAAGGAGTGCGCGTGTTTAGGCGAAGAAGAGATGATAAAACTTCTCTCACTTGTCAAATTTGGCGGTGTTTTAGGCTTTTTAAACATCAAGGAAAAGGAGTTTGAAAGGCTGTTCACCGAAGGCGCATCAGCAAATTTACGCGAACTTACAAATTTTTTTGAAATAAAAAAGGAAGAAGTGGTAAGGGCGGAGTATATAAGTAGGAAGATTAGACGATTAGTCACAAAAGGAGGTTAATTATGGGATATAACAATGTTCAATTTTCGGATAATATAGAAAAAGTCATCAAAAATGCCAGCAAAATTGCCCTTCGCTTTGGCAGTCAACTTGTCGGAACGGAGCATATACTCTACGGCATTGTCTGTGTGCCAGATTGTTTGGCGTCGAAACTGCTTCGAGATAATGGCGTGACCGAAAACGCGCTTTTCGACCTTTTTGAGCAGTCGTTCACTGGTATATCTATCTTTGGCAATGTTGAACTTACACCGCGCACAAAGGAGTTATTTAAGCAGGCGCAACAACTTGCCATGCAGTTTAATCACTCTTTTATCGGCACGGAGCATCTCCTTCTTGCCATACTTCAAAACAAAAGTTGTTATGCCACAAAAATTTTGATGAGCGCGTTCAATGTGGATGTCGATATGCTTCGCGACCAACTTTTGTCGAACATGGAGATAAACAGCGCGCCATCGCAAGACGGCAGGGAAAGCAGTAGGCAGGTGGGAAGCGAACTTCCTGAGAAACTGCTTGAAATGGGAAGTGACATCACACTGAAAGCAAAACAGCATAAACTTGACCCGGTCATTGGCAGGGAAGAGGAAATTCAAAGAGTTGTCGAAATTCTTTGCCGAAAGACGAAGAATAACCCTGTTTTAATAGGCGAGGCTGGCGTTGGTAAGACCGCAGTCGTGGAAGGCTTGGCACAGGCGATAGTCAGCGGAGATGTTCCAGAGGAGATTAAAGACAAGACGATTTTTGCTCTTGAAATCGGCGGACTTATGGCTGGCACAAAATATCGCGGACAGATGGAAGAAAAGTTGAAAGACACCATTGAAACCATCATTCAAAATGGCAACATCATTGTGTTCATCGATGAAATTCACACGCTTGCTCAGGCGGGCAGTGAGAAAGGCGAAACCAGCCCTGCGGATATGTTAAAGCCATATCTAGCACGTGGCGAACTTCAAACAATAGGTGCAACCACCACTGACGAATATCGAAAATTTATTGAGAAAGATAAGGCGCTTGAGCGAAGATTTCAACCTGTCATGGTCAATCCGCCGTCGGTAGAGCAGACCATTGAAATTTTGAAGGGCTTGAAGGATACTTACGAGGCTTTCCATAAAATCATCATCACCAACGAGGCGATTGAGGCGGCGGCAACGCTGTCGGATAGGTATATCATGGACAGAAGTTTGCCAGATAAAGCCATCGACCTTATCGATGAGGCTTGCTCGCGTGCCAAAGTCAATTTCACATTGAAACCACAAAAAGTGCGAGATTTGGAAGAGAAAATACGCAATCTTTCCGCCAATCGTGATGAGGCGTCACTGCAAAGGAACTATGAGAAGGCGGCAAAACTCCAGTCGGAGATTGTCAAGCTTGAAGACGAACTTAAAACGATTGACCAAAAGAGCATCAAGAAGAAGGCGAGCGGTCAAATTGGCGCAAATGAGATTGCCGAAGTTGTTTCGAAATGGACAGGTATTCCTGTTACAAAGATAACCGAGGGCGAAAAGGAAAAATTAGTTCACTTAGAGGAAATTTTGCATAAGCGCGTGGTTGGGCA
The DNA here is from genome assembly GCA_944377455.1 of uncultured Clostridia bacterium. Taxonomy (GTDB): domain Bacteria; phylum Bacillota; class Clostridia; order Christensenellales; family UBA1242; genus Caccovivens. Next base: position 1,883 of record CALWEZ010000004.1, on the reverse strand, counting down.
AAATGAAGCAGTGGATGCGGTCAGCAAGGCGATTCGCCGTGCGCGTGTTGGACTTCAGGACTCTAAACGTCCAATCGGCTCATTCCTGTTTATGGGGCCAACTGGCGTGGGCAAAACAGAACTTTCCAAAGCGATTGCCGAAGCGATGTTTGACAACGAAAACAACATTATAAGAATTGATATGAGTGAATATATGGAAGGGCACACTGTGTCGAAACTTATCGGCTCGCCTCCGGGATATGTCGGCTTTGATGAGGGCGGGCAACTGACTGAGCAGGTTAGGCGTAAGCCATACAGCGTTGTGCTTTTCGATGAGATTGAAAAGGCGCATCCTGATGTTTTAAACGCCCTTCTTCAAATTTTGGATGACGGCAGACTGACCGACAGCAAAGGGCGAACGGTAAGTTTTAAAAACACTATAATCATTATGACAAGCAACATCGGTGCTAATGAGATTAGGCAACACAAAAAACTCGGTTTTGGAAGCGAAGATGAAAGAAAGAGCGAAAAGGAAATTTACATGGACGCTCTTAAAAAACGCTTTAAGCCTGAACTTATCAACCGAATTGATGTCATCTGCATCTTTGAGCCACTTTCGAAAGAGGACTTAGAGAAAATCACCAACATCATGCTTGCAAACATCAACAAACGCTTGGAAGCAAAAGGACTTACACTTGTTGTGCCTAAAGATGTTGTTGACTACATTGTGGCAAAGGGCTCCAACCTTGAATATGGTGCGAGACCGCTAAGAAGATTTATCGAGCAGGAGATTGAAGATAGAATTGCCGAGAAACTCCTTCTTGGCGAACTCAAAGAAAAGGGCAAGATAAACGCCATGCTGGTTGACGCCAATATTGATTTTCAAATGGCGTAAAAAATATAAAGGGTGTGAAAATTCGCATCCTTTATAAAATATTCTTTTTGAAATATATAAAAATATTTGGAGAAAAATTTTAAGTTTGTTATAATGAGAGTGTAAAGGAGAAAAACTATGAAAATCAAATTTGTAGAAAAAAATTATAAGATTGCTGACAGATTTAAAACTGTTATGACCGCTAAACTTGAAAAACTTGACAGATACTTTGGCGCAAGCGCAAACGCAACAGTAAACTGCATTAAGCAAAATAAGGTGGAAAAATTGGAAATCACTATCAAAAATAAAGGGCTTTTGTTCCGCTCTGAGGTTGCCAGCGACAATATGTATGACAACATCGACTTAGCGCTTCCAAAACTTGAGAGACAGATTGTTCGCCATCGCGGAAAGAAAATTGACTCCAAAAAGACCGACAAAAAGGTTAAGGATGCGGCTTTTGAGTTTATTGAGGATATGCCAGAACTCAATCTTCCTGAGGTTACCAAAATTAAGAAATTTGAACTTGCTCCAACCATGCTTGAAGAGGCTAAAGACGCCATTGAAAGATTAGGACATAGTTTCTATATCTTCCTCAACGCTGAAACTGGCAAAGTGAATGTTCTTTATCGCCGTAACGATGGCAAATATGGACTTATCGAAGTAGCTTTTTAAGGTTTAAATAGAAATTCGTTTAAGTTTTTTTGAAAATTTTAAAGATAGCAAGAAAAATGCTATCTTTTTTATTATTTTTCAACCTTTTATATTATCGGAAGCCACCGCCAAGCGTGGCAAAGCCACATTTGAGCGAAACTGATGTTTATACATACTGTGATGGCACAATTTATTGTATTTTTGCGTCAGCAAAATTTAAAATTTAACTTGCTTAAATTTTAACATCGCATAGTTTATATTATCTGAAGTCGAACCAAGCGCGACGAAGTCGCATTTGAGTGAGACTGATGGTTTTACATACTATGTGATGAACACAATTTGTTGTGTTTTTGCGTTTAGCAAAATTAAAATTTAACTT
>CALWEZ010000003.1 GCA_944377455.1 uncultured Clostridia bacterium | reverse complement strand
TTATAATCATTTTATGAACGAACGCAAAACAATAAGAAAAATTATTAAACAATGCAAAAACGATATTAAACAAGATGAGTTGGTTTCAGATAAAGAAGATGAATTATTGCAAGTTTTAGATGAAAATGGCAAACCTACTGGTAGATTTGAAAAAAGAGAAATTGTCCACGGCAATAAACTTTTTCATAATGAAGTTGCATTATGGATAATAGATAAAGAAAACAAAAAAGTATTATTACAAAGAAGAAGTCCAAACAAAAAACAAAATCCTAATAAACTTGCTATTTGTGCTGGTCACGTTGTTGGAAAGGAAACTTTGAAGGAAGCATTAGAAAAAGAAGCAAAGGAAGAACTTGGATTAGATATTAAAAATTATGATGTAAAGGAACTTATTTCATTTAAGCGAATAGTCCCACGAAATCATTGTTTTATTCATCACTATTATATAGGCAAAGCAATTCCAATAGAAAACATTACAATTCAAAAAGAGGAATTGTCGGAAGTGCTATATATGGACTATGAACACTTAAAACAATTAGCAAAGCAAAACAGTGACGAAGTTGTTTTTAAATGGGAAGATTACGAACCTGTGTTTAATAAACTTGATGGAATAGTTTATTCATAAATTAAGGCAAATTTAAGGAGATTAAATATGACATTTTATGAAGAGATTGCAAAATTAAAAAATACACTTAGAAAGGGCTGGGTTGTAAGAAATGTATCTGAGAAATGTGGGCGTGTAGAAAGTGATGCCGAACACACTTTTTCAATGATAATGCTTGCTTTGGAAATAATGAATAAAAGAAAACTTAATTTAAACCAAGAAAAAGTTTTAAAAATGATAGCATATCACGAACTTTGTGAGATAGATTATGGAGACCACACTCCAATGGATAATATTTCAAAGCAAGAAAAATATCAAAATGAGCTCAAATGCATTAAGCGATTAGCAGAACAATATCAAATGCCTGAGATTTTAGACTATTGGAAAGAATTCGAGGAAAATAAAACACCAGAAGCAAGGTTTGTTAAGAAGATTGATAAATTAGATGCAATTATGCAGAGCAGAATTTACGCCAAAACGGGCAATATGCCAAAATTATTTGAAACTTTTAAAAATTATGACATTGAAGTATATCGTGAATTTGAAGGCGAAGAAGGAAAAGACTTATGAAAAAGACGCCAAATAAATACAATAAGAAAAGTTTACTCGATAGTGATTGGGTTGTGAAAAACTTTTCAAAAGATGAAGCGGATAAGTTTAAAACAATTGTAATTGCCGTGCACGGATTTTCAAGTTCAAGAAATTCATTTGTTTTTGCAAAGATTTCGCCTGCTTTAAAAGAAAACAATATAGGTTTGGTATGTTTTGACTTGCCTGGACACGGACTGCGAAAAAACGAAAAATTGAATGTGAAGGCTTGTCTTGATACTATTAAAAATATTGAAGATGAAATAAGGTCTTTCTACTCTGGTCCAAAAAGTCTTACAGGTGCAAGTTTTGGTGGATTTTTGTTATTAAGATATTTGGAAAACAACAAAAGAACTTATGGTAAAGTTATTTTGCGAGCACCAGCACTTGAAGAATATGATGTTTGTAAATATGATACTCTTGAAAATTGGAAAGAGATGATTGAATGTTTAGACAGTGGCAAAAACTATTTTAGAGATAATATGGAAGTCGAAACATCAATGCTTGAAGATTATTTTAAATTTGATATATTTAATCATCTTAACATCAAAGAAGATATAAAACTTATCTATTGTAGCGAAGATATTTCTGTAAACAATAACAACATTTTTAAGCTAGCAAAGCTAAAAAATTGGCAGTTATTTGAAGTTAAAGGCGCCGACCATTTTTGCAGACGAGAACAAGATATTGAAAGAATAACAAACTTGTTTCTTGATATTTTGAAATGATTGATAAAAAATTATATTGATTGATTTATTTAATAAGGCACTTTTTATTTCAACATAATAAATCTATCCACAACTCTTCACTGAACGCGACGAGCGTTTCTTCGCTGGAAGGCTTGCCTTCCCTTCTCTTTTCACTTTTTTTGATTCTATTCTAAAAGAGTTTTTATTTGAATAAAATATTCTATGAAAAAGGGTTCGGTTCGGTGGGCATTTAAAGTCTTTGTGCTGTCACTGTCGCTTTCCATTGTTTTTAGTTTAATGTCGCAGAGTTTGTTGCCGACATTATCTTCTTTTTTCTCTATCTTTGTAATTATCTTTTTCATCTTTGTGGCGGTGGTGTTTGACATGATCGCGGTTGCTTTCACAACGATAAACGAAGATAAACTCTTGCCATACAAAGACAAAAAGGGCTACAATATGGCTCTCTCGCTATGTCGAAATGCTGACAAGGTTTCCTCTTTCGGCGGAGATGTTGTGGGAGATATTTGCGGAATTTTAAGCGGAGCGGGCGGTGTGAGTTTAGTTCTCAACATGCACCTTGAAGGCGAACAAGTTAACCTTCTTGTGACTTGCTTAGTAAGCAGTCTTATTGCGGGAATAACAATCTTTTGCAAGGCAATCATGAAAAGTTATTCCATTGAAAATTGCGCTAAAATCGCCATAAAAACCGGCTCATATTTAGAGTTTGGTAGAAAAAATCGAAAAGAAAAAACTAAAAAGTGAAAAAAGTCGAGGGAAGAGGAATGCGAAACCAACGGAGTAGCGGTTAGAAAAATTTTAATTTTTCGTGCCCGCGTTAAGCAAAGTTGGTGTCCGCACCAAAATTTGCTTTACAAAGCGTTTTTAAAATGCTATAATACCATGTATGGAAAATTTTTATGATGCAATTTTGGATGCGTTAGTGGATGTTTTCAAGATGATGCCTATTCTCTTTTTGGCATATCTTCTTGTTTCATACCTTTCGCACGACCATAATCATAAATTTTATGGCTTTCTCAGCAAAAAGAAAAGAATAAGCGTACTTTACGCTTCTTTTTTGGGTTGCATTCCACAGTGCGGTTTCAGTTCTGTTATTGCTGACCTATATTCAAGGCAAAAGGTGACACTCGGCACGCTGGTTGCGGTGTTTGTGGCAACAAGTGATGAGGCAATTCCAATCATGATAGCCACGCCGAGCCAAATTTTAAATATGCTCCTTTTAATCGGCATAAAGATAGTTTTGGCGCTCCTTTGGGGCTATGGTATCGACTTTGTGGTTGAAATTTTCTCTAAATTAAGAAAGAAAAAGGTGGCAAACGCCACGGCGAAAAATTTGGACGAAGGCGCCAGCGAAACAAAGGAATTTTCTCATGCGGAAAACGACCATGTTGCTAATCACGAGTTAAGAGAAGGTCATCATGAACACCATATTCATGAGTGTGGGCATATACACAGTGACACTTGCGACGAGCATTGTCACCATGACGAACAATGCTGTGTTGACAACATCTTTTTGGACGCTTTTAAGCATACATTGGAGATTGCTATCTATGTTTTCATTGCAACTTTTATCATAAATCTACTTATCAACTATTTCACGCTTGACATCTTTACAACAATTTTAACCGACAATGGTATCATTCAAATTCTTATCGCGTGCGTTGTAGGTCTTATTCCAAACTGCGCTTCATCTGTTTTACTTGTCGAACTTTTTACAATCGGAGCATTATCCTTTCCAGCACTTGTTGCGGGACTTTCGACAGGCGCAGGCGTTGGACTTATCATTCTTATTACCAAAAACAAGCATCCACTTAAAAACATCGGCATTCTTCTTTTGCAGTTCGCCATCGGCGTTGTGAGCGGTTTGATAATCTATGGTATCTTTCAATTAGGCGGTTTTACGCTTTGAGGTGACAATGCCACTTTTTATCTATAAAAAAGAGGTAGAGTATAAAAAGAGATAGACTTTATTCCTAAAATCATAAAAAGCAACAATGTTGCGTGGCATTGCCACTTTTTATAAAATAATTTTTTATTTAATAATCGTAAAAATAACAATGTTGCAAAATGTTTGGTAAAATGCTTGCAAAATCTATTTTTATATGTTATAATCTTTTCGTCATTGGACAAATAAGCACTCAAAGCAAATTTTTAAACAAGTTGCCTGAACGCTTGCAAACTTTGGTTATGTGTTTTAAATTATGAATTTGTTTGCAGGTAAAAGAGTAATCTTGGGTTGGTTTAAAGAGTTAAAACTTTGGGGAAGGACAAAAACTAGGAGGTAAAAAATTATGTCAGTTATTTCAATGAAACAACTTCTTGAGGCTGGTGTTCATTTCGGTCACCAAACAAGAAAGTGGAACCCTAAGATGAAGGAATACATCTTCACTGCAAGAAATGATATTCACATCTTAAATCTGGAACTCACATCAGAGCAAATCGACAAGGCATACAGTTTTGTTCGCGATGTTGTGGCTTCTGGAAAGAGCGTGCTTTTTGTTGGAACAAAGAAGCAGGCGCAAGAAGCAGTTAAGGAAGAGGCAGAGAGATGCGGAATGTTCTACATCAACACTCGTTGGCTTGGCGGAACTTTAACTAACTTTAAAACAATTAGAAACAGAATTGAGAGATTAAACAAACTCAATCAAATGGAAAAGGTGGGCGAGTTCGACCTTCTTCCAAAGAAAGAGGTGGCTCTTTTAAAGCAAGAGCGCGACAAACTCGAAAAGAATCTCGGCGGAATTAAAGATATGCATGAACTGCCAGGCGTATTATTCGTTGTTGACCCAACCAATGAAAAAATCTGCGTTCATGAAGCAAACATCTTAAACATTCCAGTTGTATCACTTGTTGACACAAACTGCGACCCATCAAATGTCACAGTGGTAATTCCGGGAAATGACGATGCTATCCGTTCTGTTAAACTCATTGCAAGTGCGATTGCAGACGCTGTTATCGAAGCAAGAGAGGGCGTTTCTATGCAGAAGGATGAAGAGGAAGACGAGAAGGTTGACCTTGAAAGTTTACTCACAGAAGCTAAGCCTAGCTTAGAGCTTGCTGAGGCTGGTGAAGAAGTTAAAAAGACTAACAAAAAGCCTAAGAAAAAGCCAGTTAAAAAGGTAGAAAAGGCTGAGAAAGCAGAAGAAAAGAAAGAAGAAGTAAAAGAAGAAAAAGTTGAAGAGAAAAAGGACGCTGAATAGTCCAAGATAAAAGGAGATATATTATGAGTTTTACTGCACAAGATGTTGCAAAATTAAGACAACAAACAGGCGTTGGTATGATGGAATGCAAAAAAGCACTCACTGATGCCAATGGAGATTTTGAAAAGGCTATTGTTCTTCTTCGTGAAAGAGGACTTAAAGCCGTTGATAAAAAGCAAAACAGAATTGCATCTGAAGGACTTGTTGCATCTTACATCCACATGGGTGGAAAGATTGGTGTTTTGGTTGAAGTGAACTGCGAAACCGACTTCGTGGCAAAGAGCGAAGATTTCCAAGTTTTAGTTAAGGATATCGCAATGCAAATTGCTGCTGCAAATCCTAAATATGTTCGCGAAGAGGAGGTAGACCTAGCAGAACTCGAAAGCGAAAAGGAAATTTTGAAGGTGCAAGCGCTTAACGAAGGCAAACCTGCAAACATTGTTGAAAGAATGATTGAAGGAAGAATTAAAAAGTATTATGAAGAAGTCTGCCTTCTTGACCAACCATTCGTGAAGGATAGCAGTAAAAAAATCAAAGATATCTTGACCGAGGCAACTCTCAAAATCGGCGAAAAAATCTCAGTTAGACGCTTTGTTCGCTACGAACTTGGCGAAGGACTTGAAAAGAGAAACGAAAACCTTGCCGAAGAGGTTGCAAAACAAGTTGCAAGTGTAAATAAGTAAGAAAAAAGGATAGAAGATTTCTATCCTTTTTTTCTAGTGAAGGAAAATCAAAGATTTCCAGTGAAGGCGAACCGTTGGTTCGCAGTGAAGAGAAGTCTGTCGACTTCTAGTGAAGAGTGGTGGACAAACAAAAGCAATGCGTTTGAGTGAAGAGTGAAAAGTGAAGGGAAGGCAGAGCCTTCCTGTGAAGGAAAACCTTGCGGTTTTCGAGTGACAAATGGTGGAAAATTTTAAAGTAAAACGTGAAAAATACTTGAAAGGTATATAAAAAATGAAGAATAAACAACTTTTTCATTTTTTTATAATTTGCCTAAATTTATCAGTAAATAACTGTAAGTGCGAACAGTTTTGTTTTTTATATTTTTCTTTATGTATCTTTTAAGGGCGCGCTTAGATTTACCATTTTGCTTGTAGTTTAAAACAAGGTCGATAAAATATTTATTATGGTCACTTAACTTATCATAGAAAAGGTCTTTTATCATTTTTGCTTCATGAGTGCGAAGAGATTTTGTTTCATGTTTAAAAAAGTTTTTTAGTGACCTCAAAAGGCTGTATTTGAAATAGCCAAAAGAGTTGTTTTTATGTTGGCGATAATAAATGGCGGAATTGTCACTGAAAATCACTTCGCCAAAGGCACTTGCAAGGGTGCAGAGAGTAAAGTCATGACCGATTATCCTGTTCATAGGAACTTTGGTATACAAATTTTTCAATGCATTATTGAAAACTGCAGTGCATCCATTAATATTTGTCATCAACAAACTTTCTTCAAAGCGAGTATCGGTTTGTCTGGAATAATGCGGGTGGCTGTCTCTAGTAATTTCCTTCAAATTTTCATCGGTAATTATGCAAGATGTATGAAAAAGGATAGGTTTATCATCTTTTTCAACCTTTTGTATCTCGCTTATAGCATCGCTGAGTTTATTTGGAAGCCAAACATCATCTTGGTCACAGCAAGCATAGTAATCAAAAGTTGAAGGAACATTTTGGATAAGGATGGAAAAACTTTTCGCATATCCCAAATTCCCCTCCCCACTAGATATATCAATGGGGAAACCTTTCTTTTTATATTCTTCCAAAATCTCAACAGTTTTATCTGAGCTTCCATCATCGCACACAAAAAGGGTTAAGTTGACATCTTTTTGACTAAAGACACTATCTAAAAGTTCACGTAAATATTTTTCACCATTATATGTGCTTAAAAGCACTGCCACGTTATTCATGTTCATCTCCTTTGTGAATACATCAGCATTCTTATGTTATCACATTTGATAGTGTTTCTCAAAGCGTTTTATGCAATTTAGAAAAACTTTGTGATTTCAAAAAAAGTGAAGTTGGGAGGGTATTGTAACAAAAAAAATTGAACGAGCATTGTTCAACTTTTTTAGTTAGCCTTTTTGTTTGCGGTTTTGATGCATTTTGTGCAAGCCCTAACTTTTTTTTCGTTAATTTCTGTTTCTTGAAGATTAACATCATATTTTCTTGGAGCCTTATTGTTGGCATGGCTGACAGTTTTTCCGTCCATCTTGCCTTTTCCGCAGATTTCACAAACTCTACTCATTTCCTTTCTCCTTTTATAATTTTATTTACGCGTTTTATTTTAGCACACTTTTATAAAAAAATCAACTATTTTTTCTATTTAGTTGTTAAAAATTAACTTTTGTGACAAATTTTCTTAAATGGCGACAGTGAAAGGCGCGAAACAAAAATGAATAATCGGTTATTAAAACGGCATATAAAGTATTAAGCATAGGAAAATTTTTGGAGTTTTTAAAAGCGCAGATTTTGATAAATTTTACAAATTAAAACAATATATTTAAACTTAAAAATATTTTGAAATATTTTTGAAAAAAATATATTTTTTATTTGATTTTGCTTGCGAAAATTTATCATATGTTGTATGATATAGATAGGCAATAGTATTTTGAGTTTTCAAGATTTTTAAATATGCCTAGTGAACATAGAGAGTTTTTATTCTATGTTTCAAGCATTGTTCTATCGGAGGAAACTTTTGACAGTAGACACTAAAAACTATTATGGCAATATTTCAATTAGCGACAAGGCGATACGCACTGTCGCTGGTTTTGTTGCATTGGATTGTTATGGTGTTGTCGACCTTGTTTCCAAGAGCGTTAGAGATAGTGCACGAGAATTATTCAAAAAGGAATCCTATTCGCGTGGGGTTTCAGTAAATCATATCGACAACCGCATATTCATTGACATACACTGTATTTTGAAATATGGTGTTTCTATTTCTGCGGTTGCTGAATCACTTAAAAAATCAGTTAAATACTCAGTTGAAAATTTCACAGGTATGATTGTTGACACTGTGAATGTTCATGTTGTGGGTGTTAGGGTTTAGGAGTAACTATTATGCAGAAAACGATTAACGGCGCGTCCTTTCGCAAGATGGTTCTTGCAGGGGTTAGCCTTTTAGAGCAAAATAAAGAATATATTGATTCGCTTAATGTCTTTCCAGTTCCTGACGGAGACACTGGAACAAATATGTTTCTAACGATGAAGTCCGCGATGACCGAGATAAACAAGTGCATGAATAACGATATGTCCGCTCTCTCTGAGGCGTTCAGCAAGGGTGCTCTTCGTGGCGCAAGAGGCAATAGTGGCGTTATCACATCTCAAATCTTCAAGGGCTTTTGCTCTGTGACTAAGAATTGTAAGGAGATAACCACCAAAGATTTCGCAAAGGCTATGCAGGAAGGCGCGACCATTGCGTATAAGGCTGTCACCAAGCCAAAGGAAGGCACGATTTTAACCGTAATTCGTGTTATGGCTGAAAACGCCGTCTCACTTGCAAAAAGGTATGAGGACTTTGAGGTTTTCTTAAAGAAAGTCAACGACACTGGCGAAGAGATATTGAAGCAGACACCTGAGATGCTTCCTGTGCTTAAAAAGGCAGGGGTTGTGGACTCTGGTGGACGAGGTATCCTTGTTATCTTCACAGGTTTTTATCGCTACATCATGGGCGACGAAGATCTTGAGATGACTTTTGAGGACGACAAACAGCCACAAACCTTAGACGATGTGATTGCCGACATCAACAACCTTGGCGACATTGAATTTGGTTACTGCACTGAGTATATGATTATCCATATGCACAAAAAGACCACGGAGGTCGATATTGATAAACTTCGTGAGAAACTTATGGAGATTGGCGACTCAGTTATCTGTATCGGCGACTTATCTCTTGTGAAAGTCCATGTTCACACCAACGAGCCGAACAAGGCGCTTGGCTATGCGCTGGAACTTGGCGAACTTTTCAACTTGAAGATTGAAAATATGCGTGAGCAAAACCGCGAACTTAAGAAAAAGGCGCAAGCAGTGGAAGAAAGCAAGGAAATCGGTATGATTGCAGTCGCTCCGGGCGAAGGACTTGCTTCTATTTTCAAAGATTTGACTGTGGACGAAATAATTGTCGGCGGTCAAACGATGAATCCGAGCGCTGAGGACATCGCAACGGCGGCTGACAAAGTGCCAGCAAGAACGGTCTTTGTTTTCCCTAATAATAAAAACATTGTTTTGGCTGCGGAACAGGCAAACGATGTGACAAATAAGAATTTGGTTATTATTCCAACCAAGAGCGTGCCAGAGGGCATTTCGGCGGCTATCGCATTCAATCCAGAGGCAAGCGTGGAAGAAAATAAAACCGCCATGCTCGACGCGATTAAGTCGGTGCGTTCTGGTCAAGTGACCTATGCCGTTCGTGACACTCATGTTGATGGCTTTGACCTTAGAAAAGGCGAGATAATTGGTCTCGACGATAAGGCGATTTTGGCAAAAGGCAACTTGGTGGGCGACACAACCGAAAAACTCATTGAATCTATGTTTGATGACAGCATAATAAACATCACTTTGTTCTATGGCGAGGACATTCGCGAGGAAGAGGCGAACGAACTTCAAGGAAAGTTAGCCGAGAAATATCCAGAATGCGAGGTGACAGTGGCATATGGCGGGCAACCAGTTTATTATTATATTATATCGCTTGAATAGTTATCTTTTAATAAGTTTTAAGCATCCGTCTTGGGTGCTTATTTTTATGTAAGGTTTGTTTAAATTTTGTATAAACATGAAGAAAATTGTTAAAATTTATATAAAACTGCATAAAATTTTCCTTTGAAATCCTGCATTGAAAAAACTAAAATTTAAAACAAATAAGACTTAGTTAGATTATTTAGAATATATAATTTTTATAATTATTTTAATTATCCAAAACTTTTCTGCTTTTAATATTGACTTTTTCGATTTTTGTGTTAAAATATCTTAAAAGGGGTAAATATGGAAAACCTTTCAAAAGATATTGTGACAATCGCTGTTAAATATTTTAATATGAGTGAAGAAGAGGCGGTTTCTGCTCTTAATAAAGCTAGAAAAAGGGTTAATTATAATGAAGAAATTTTATATTCAATTTTAACTGCAGTCGGGCCATATTTTGAAAGATATATCAATGTGACGTCTAAAGAACTACAAAGAAAAATCGGAAGGGTGGCGTTTACCAAAATAAATTATTCCGCTTTGCATGATAATGGCGAAACATCGTCACAAGTTTGGTCAAGACTCAAGGACTTTTTTAAAGATACGAGCAATTATGGCATAAATCCATACGAAATTTTTTATTCTTCAGTTATCACAAACGCACATTTATTTACAAATAGAGAAGGAAATTTCAGTAATTATAAAGAGACAATATGCAATTTTAATGCTGTTTCAAGTGCAATAGAAAAACGATTAGGTTTAGCAAGCAAAAAGGTTGCTAATATGTATGAAAAATGTTCTTCACTTTGCTATAAGGCTGACACGCTCAAGGTGAGAAATAATTACAGCACTATTAGAGAGTTTTTCTATGGCGACGACTACATATTAAGCGTTATTGATGTTAAGGAAATTTTTAGAAATAATCCCTCTCTCTTCACTTGCTCCGATCGTCAAATAAGAAATGCCTTTTTCTATTTAACCGAAAAAGCAGAGATTTTTAAAACAAGGTTTGAAGATAGTCGAAAGGTCGGCGAGATTCTTCGAGACTGGATAATGAGTAACTCCTCTGCTCTCACAATTAACGAACAATGTATGCGAGTCAAAGAGAAGAGAATTTATGACACTTTATCACAAGTTTATCCGCAAGATAAGGTTATGAATATAATAAATTCCATATTTGAAAATCCAACCAGCATTTGCGCCATCAACAAAATCTCATCTGATGTTTTCTATGGCAAAACTGGCAACAACTATATCGGTGTGATAAAGACGATTGCCTATTTTTTGGATAATTCTCCAAACGGCAAGCCAAAAGAGAACACATATAATTATCTTTTGAACACCAAACTTCTCTATTCTGTCGACAACAAAAAACTCTTTGCCTTTCTTAAAAAGGTCAAGGAGTATGATGAGAAGAACAAGACAGAACTTTTAAAATCTTTTGCAGATAAGGGCGACGCCATATATCCATATTTCGAAAAATATAGCGACGAAGAGATTATTGAGAAACTTAGATCGAATAAAATTACATATCCTATCAAACTCTACAACATGACAAAAAATATGATTGCGCAAAAGTTTTATGAGATTTTTTCGCCATATCCAGAGGAAAGTTTTGCCTATTTAGACAGATTGTTGCACGCAAACTATAATCATGAAGTTGTCTGCCAAGCTTTGACTGAGCCTGAGGAGTATTTAGACTTATTGATTGATTCGACAAACAGCCATGATAAAATGTTTTATGCGGAGATGTTAAAAAGAGGTATTAATGACTTTTTGGGTATCTGCCATGAGTATGAATACAAGTATATCAAAAAAGGTTTGAAAGAGGAAATGAAAGATTTTGATTCGCAGGTTGAATTTTTAGTTTCTAACATCGATGACCTTTATAATAAAGGCGTTGACTCGGCGAAGAAAAGATATGATAATATTGACACACTTTATTCTACATTCAAGAAAAATACAGAAGAAAAGTTATCTAAAAATAACAACCCTATTTTTAGGCAAGAACAGTTTTTAGGTAAGTTAGACGGCGTGATTGATGGAATAGGAAAATCATTTCCAGATAAACAACTATCTTTATATGACGCGCAATCTAAGGAAGATGAAGAAAACTATAAAACCCTTGATACGCTTAATGACGTTAAGAAAAAACTTTTGCTGAATTTAGGAAAAGATGAAAAAATAAAAGAAAAGGCTTAAGTTGTAATTTAACTAAGTAAAAAACTTCTGTGATAATCTTTTTAGCACAGAAGATTTTTTTATTTATCATTTTCAGAATTAAACTACATATAAAAGTTTTAAATTAAATTTTGTCTTTTAGAGCAAATATAGAACCTTTGTGTGTGTATTCTAAAAAGCGGACGCTTGTTGTGGCTTACTTTCTCTTCTTCAACTTCTTTTTATTATTTCATTAATTTGTTTGCAAATATTTTTCTTTTATATTATAATAGATTTGTTTTAAGGAGTATTTATGAATGAAATGGTGGATGAGATTTTTTCTTCGCTTAAAAATGATTTAGAAAAAGCATATTCTCATCAGCAAGATGAATATCTTGTTATAAGAGCGGGGCGTGCCAATCCGCATATCTTAGATAAGGTTATGGTGGAATATTATGGAGTTATGACGCCAATCAACCAAATGGGCACAATCTCAGTTTCAGAAGCGAGAATTTTGAATATCAACATTTGGGATGTCAGCCAGATTAAGAATGTTGTGAAGGCGATAAATCAGGCGGATATTGGCATTTCTCCAACCGATGACGGCAAAACGATTAGGCTTGTCTTTCCTGCGCTGACCGAAGAGCGTCGTAAGGAAATTTGCAAAAATGTTAAAAAGATTTGCGAAGAGACCAAGGTTGCTATGCGTAACGCTAGGCGTGACAGCCTTGATATGCTCAAAGACCTAAAGAAAGACAATGCGCTCTCTGAGGATGAACTTTCAGGCTACGAAAAAGACGTTCAAAAGATGATTGATAAATACACCTCTCTTGCTGACGACCTCGCAAGTGAGAAAGAAGACGAGATTATGAAAGTTTAATGGAGTTTTATGAAAAAATTACCTACTCACATCGCTTTTATCATGGACGGCAATAGGCGTTGGGCAAAAAGACGTGGACTAAACAAGATGCTAGGTCACAAAAAGGGTGCAGAGGTGCTTGTTGATGTTATCAAAGAGTTAAGTAAGATAAAAGAAATCAAATTTGCCTCATTTTTTACCTTTTCCACTGAAAATTGGAACAGAGAACAGAAGGAAATTTCCGCCATTTTTAAACTTGTTGAGGATATGTTTGAGACTCATGAAAACGAGTTTAAAAATCTAAATATAAAAGTGGTCGCTGTGGGTGATATTTCGCGTTTTCCTATCCCCATGCAAGAAAAACTTATAAAAGTGCAGGAAAACACCAAAAATAATAGTGGACTTACCATGCTTATGGCGCTAAACTATGGCGGAAAAGACGATATTGTGCAGGCGGTCAACAAGGCTATTGCAAATGGTAAAAAATCTATAACCACTAAGGATATAAGCGAAAACCTTTTGACTTATCCAGCGCCAGACATCGACTTTTTGATAAGAACAAGCGGAGAACAGAGAATTTCCAATTTTATGCTTTTCAATCTTGCCTACAGTGAGTTGTATTTTCCAAAATATAATTGGCCATCAATGAATAAAAAGAGGCTACTAAAAGCCTTAAATATCTATAGTAACAGAAACAGAAGATTTGGAGGAAATTAATGAAAAAACGAGTGTTTTCATCAGTGTTAATCGTGCTTATACTAGCAATTTTATTCGTGCTGAAAATCTTTGTCAGCGACTATTTCTTTGACGTGTTTTTTGGAGTTATCGCATGCATTGCTGCGTTTGAAATGTCAAGATTGCTGTCTAAAACAAAACGATATAATTTTCAAGTGTTATCGGTGATTTTCCCAGCATTAATTTTGGCAAGCCACCTATTATGCGTAAGTTTTGCAAGCACTCAAGGCGATATTTATTGGATTTTATGGGCAATTCTCATCGACTTTGCTCTTATGCTCGTGGTGCTTGGAGGCACTTATCTCATTCAACTTATGCGCAGAAAAAAGGTGCTTGAAGAGATGACAACGCGCGAGGTTAAGAATATGTCGGTCTATAAATTTACCTTTAAAAAGTGTCTAAACACTCTTCTTGTGTTTGTTTATCCAGCATTTTTCTTCCTTTTCATGATTTTTGTCAACCATATGGGCGATTTGCCACTTGCAAAGTTTACTGACCTTTCTGTTGACTTTTCAATATTCATTTTGATGACGGCAATTTTAATTCCTATGTTCTCTGACACCTTTGCTATGCTCACTGGCTCACTTATCGGTGGCAAGAAACTTTGCCCAAGAATCAGCCCAGGGAAAACCATCTCTGGCACTGTCGGTGGTGCGGTTTGGACTCTTCTTCTTATGTCGGCGATTTGGCTCATCTTTGCCAACATCAACGGCTACGACTTTATGTGGTCAAGTTTTCCAATTTGGGCATATCTAATAATTGTGCTTATCGGCGTTGGCGTGGCAGTTATGGGCGATTTGTTTGAAAGCATTTTAAAGCGTCATTCTGGGGTTAAAGACACAGGGCGTCTAATTCCAGGTCACGGTGGAATGCTCGACAGAATTGATTCCTACATCTTCATCGCACCATACATCATGCTTGCATTTTGGATTTTTGCACTATAATATAGGAAAAGCGTAAATTTAGTTATTAAAATATATACATTTTGACACGTTATTTTTAACAACTTGCATAACAAATGATTTTGAGATACTCATGAAACTATAGGAGTTTATATGACAACATTTTTGTATGTGTTGCTGGCAATAGTGATTCTTCTGTTCATGGTTATGGTTCATGAGTTAGGTCACTATATAGCAGGCAAAATTTTAAAATTCAAAATCACAGAATTTTCCATCGGCTTTGGCAAAGCCATCTTTTCTCATACCTCTAAAAAGACAGGCGAAAAGTTTTCACTTCGTATCTTTCCGCTGGGCGGATATTGCTCGTTCTATGGCGAAGATTACGACGGTACGGCGGAAAAAACCGAAAAAGGTGGGTTGGAAAAGAGTGAGATAGAAGTCGTTGACGCAGAAAAAATAAAAAAAGTTGACGGAGTGCCTTTCAATAGTCAAAAACCTTGGAAAAGGATAATCGTCTTTCTTGCTGGCGTCACCATGAATTTCATAACCGCCATTCTCTTTTCTTGGATATTATTATGTGCAGTAGGCTATGATGTTCCACAGATAATCGATTTCAGCACGACTATAAATGTTGATGAGGGCGGAAATAGTATCTTTAAAAAGGGCGATGTTATAACTCATATAAATGGTCAAAAAATAGATTTTGCCTTTGGTGTCAATTTTAATACAGCCATCTCTAACCAAAAGGAATCTGCAAAAGAACATTATGAAAGTGAGAACTATGACGGTGGAGAATATGTCTTTAATATGACTGTTCGCCGTGACGGAGAGAGCATTCCATTAGAAAATGTCAAAATAATTCAAGAAACCGTGACCGAAACGAACGCCGAAACTGGCGAAGTGACCACAAGTTATGTCTACCTTATGGGCCTAGAAAGCACGGAAGATAGAGTTTGCACGCAGGCATATAAATATGGATTTTTCGAAGGCTTAGGTCGCTCGTTTTCCATGGCGTTTGGCTTTGCTTGGGTGGTGCTTAAGAGCCTTTGGATGCTTATTACCTTCCAAATTCCAATCACAGAAATGGGCGGAACGATAACAACAATCGCCACAATGGCGGAGTATTCGGCGATTAATCCAGCAAATCTTCTCATTTTCATTCCACTTATCTCGGCGAACCTTGCCGTGTTCAACCTGTTGCCTTTTCCAGCGTTAGACGGAGCGCATGTGCTGTTCACGGTCATTGAGTGGATACGCGGAAAACCGATAAATCGAAAGGTGGAAAACACCATCCACTTTGTCGGAATATGCATCTTATTTGCCTTTGTCGTCATCGTCGACATTCTCCACTTTGTGCTTTAGAGCATAGCAAACGCTATGCTTTTTTGTTTGGTATAAGATTTTGAAACATTATACTATAAATCATCATATAATTTTAGAACAATTTCGCTTAACTAAAAGCAATAATTAATCAAAAACGA
This sequence comes from uncultured Clostridia bacterium, assembly GCA_944377455.1. Lineage (GTDB taxonomy): Bacteria > Bacillota > Clostridia > Christensenellales > UBA1242 > Caccovivens. Next base: position 12,481 of record CALWEZ010000003.1, on the reverse strand, counting down.
CTTGACAAAGTGGCGTGTTGTTTATAAAATATATAGTATGAATTTTGAGCAGGAGTTTAACAAAAAGTTTGGCGATAGGTTTCCCAATTTATACTTAAAAAATGTTGTGGTGAGCGGAGACAGTTGCACAGTGACCTTCCTTTATCCGTCCACTGACAAAACGCTCACTGACGCCGAAAAAGAGGAAATATCAAAGTTTGTGGAAGAAAAGTTAGCGCTTATCGGCTTAAAACTTAAAGTTAAATTCATGAAGGCGTATGTTGAAGAAAAGTTGATAAGAAAGGAACTTGCTAACATTTTGGAAGATAAGTTTAAGTTGCTAAACACCTATATTCATGATGAAGATATTAAAGTTGAGATAACAAACATCGACTGCACCATAACTTTTGATGTCAGTTCGAGATTAGCGCAATTTTTTGCCGAAAACAAGGTGGCTTCATATCTAGCAAAGTTATTAAAAGATAACTTTCTAATGAATTTTAACATAAATTTAAATGTTTTAACCGATAAAATCGACGAAGTTGATTTAGACAATGTTAAGGTTAAAACGCCGTCATATAAAACGCAAAGATATGATGTTTTGGTTATCAAAGACGTCATTGGCAAAGACATACCGCCAAAGCCAGAGTATATTTCAAACATTCAATATCCAAAATCGGCGGTCATACTTGCGGGCTATATTTCCGACCTTGAACGTAAAGATTTTGTCATCAAAAAGGGCACACGTGTTGGTCAGCAAAAGGCGTATTATAGATTCAACCTCACAGATAGGAAAGGCAGGATGGAGTGCATCTATTTCTGCCCTAAGAAGAACGAAAGAGATATGGACACGCTGGAAGAGAATATGTTTTTGCTTTTGCATGGAGATGTCAAACTTGGGCTTAACGGCAAACTGACGCTGTATGTCGACAAACTTGCGCTTGCCAGCGAAACAGAACAAAAAGAAGAAATTCAAGCGCCAACAGAGGCAAGAGAAGTAGAGATTGAAAGGCTTGGCGCGCTTGAGCAAGACAGTATGTTTGGTGCGGTGGAGAAGTATAACCATAAGATTATGGATAACAACATTGTGGTGTTCGACGTGGAGACAACAGGGTTAAATCCAGAAACTGACCAAATAATCGAACTTAGTGCGGTTAAGATTGAAAAGGGGAATATCGTGGAAAAATTTTCCACTTTCGTCAAGCCAACCATTGAAATACCATATGAGGTCACAGAACTTACGCATATCACAAACGAAATGGTGGAGGATGCGCCAGATATTGAGGACGTCATCAGACAATTCTACGATTTTTCGAAGGACTGCGTGCTGTGCGGACATAACATCATCAACTTTGACATCAAGTTTATAAGGCGATTTGGAAGTTTGCAGAACTTAAACTTTGACAACAACATAATCGACACCATGAACGAGGCGAGAGTTTCTAGGCTTAAAATTTCGCGTTTCAACCTTGGCACTGTGACGAAGGCGCTTGGCATTGAACTTAAGGGCGCGCATAGGGCGTGGAACGACGCTTTTGCCACCGCTCAAGTGCTTTTGAAACTAAACGAAATCGGCAGAAAGTGATTTTTTAAGAAACCTATTAAATATGTTGTGTTTTTATATGATTAATTGTATTTATACAAGTAATCTATTGCTATTTTATTAATCCTTTTCAAAATCAAGCAAAAATTCTCTTAAAATCGGCAAAGATTTATCTAAATTTAGAATACATACTTGAAAAATACAGAAATTATCAAAATAAATCACACATTTTTTGAAAAATCTATTAAAAAATCTTGCTTTTTTATAAATTATAGGTTATAATATAACTAAGCTAGAGGCAGGGAGTGGGCAATGTTTGCTCACTCTTTGTGTTAATAGGAGGAATAATATGGCAAAAGTCAAAGAGTTAAGCGAAGCAAAAATTCGACCTATCATCGAGGGAATGGGCTATGAACTTGTTGATGTGGAATATAAGAAAGAATACGACGGCATGAGCCTCATCTTCACCATCGACAAAGAGGAGGGCGTGACCATCGACGATTGCGAAAAGGTCAACAAGGCAATCGACCCAGTTATCGACGAACTCAATCCAACCGATGACCAACCTTTCACTTTGGTGGTTTCAAGTCCGGGTTTAGATAGGCAACTTAAAACTGACCGCGATTTAAAACGCACTATCGGCAAAGACGTGATAGTCACTCTCTTTTCAAAGTTAAATGGAAAAAAGAATTTTGAAGGCGCGCTCATTTCATACGACGAAAAAATAATCAAAGTCAAAGTTAAGGATGAGGAAATGACTTTCGACCGCGACAAGATTGCAGGGCTGAAACTTGTCATTAAATTTTAAAGGAAATTAAAGGAGAAAATAATGGTAAACAAAGATTTTTTTAAGGCGCTAGACGACTTAGAACAGGAAAGAAAAATTGACAAAGAGACTTTTATTCAAACGCTTGAAACCGCTTTAACATCGGCATATAAGAAGATGTATGGCGAGGCAAAAAGTGCCATGGTTAAACTCTATCCAGAGCGCAACACGATTAGAATTTATTCCTATAAGACTGTTGTTGACAATGTTGAGGACGAGGATAAGGAGATTTCGCTTGAAGAGGCAAGAAAAACCAAAAAGTCCTATAAAGTCGGCGATATCGTGGCGGTTGAAGAGACCACAAAGGACTTTGGAAGAATTGCCGCTCAAACTGCTAAGCAAGTTGTTATGCAAAAGTTGAGAGAACTTGAAAGACAACAGGCAGCAAGCGAACTTTCTGAAAAAGAGGACGAACTTTTAACCACAGTTGTTAAGCGTATCGACGGCGATAACGTTTTTGTGACCATTCCTGGCACGAACACCGAAGGCGCACTTATGAAGCAAGACCAAATTCCAGGCGACAAATTTCAAGTCGGTGACAGAGTTAAGGTCTATGTTAAAAAGATAAAAGACTCCTTCCGCGGTCCACAAATTCAGGTTTCAAGAAGCAACATCGGTTTTGTTAGAAAACTTTTTGAACTTGAAATTCCTGAGATTGCAAGTGGCGAGGTTATCATTAAAAACATTGCACGTGACCCTGGCAACAGAACAAAGGTGGCAGTTTACAGCGAAAAACCTAATGTTGACGCAGTGGGCGCTTGCGTCGGCAACAGAGGTTCAAGAATTAACACCATTGTCAACGAACTCAATGGAGAAAAGGTTGATTTGGTGGAATATTCTGACGATCCACTTGAATACATTGCAAGAGCGTTAAGCCCAGCGAAAGTGCTTTCAGTGGAGACGAACGACAGCCTTAACATGAGCCAAGTTATCGTTCCTGACGACAAACTTTCACTTGCCATCGGCAAAGGCGGACAAAATGTTAGGTTGGCTGCAAAACTTACAGGCTGGAAGATTGATGTTAAGCCTGAAAGTTACGTTAAACCTGTGAAAGACAACAAAGAGCCTGAGTACGAACTTACAGAACTTGAGGATGACACATCCTTTGACACAATGAGCGATTTTGACGACTTTGAAGAAATCAACGGAGACGAAGAAAACTGATGCAAGAAAGATTAAGAATGTGTATTGTTTGTCGAGAGCGTAGCGACAAAAAAGAACTTGTGCGCGTGGTGAAGAATAAAAACGGCGAAATATTCTTAGATAAAACAGGCAAGGCGAACGGCAGAGGTGCGTATGTCTGCAAGTCGAAGGAATGTTTCGACAAACTGAAAAAGACAAGGGCGTTAAATAGGGCTTTCAAATGTGAAATTCCGCTTGAGGTTTATGAGAAATTAGGAGAAGAGATTGAAAACGCTTAACGGACTTTTAAATATTTGCCGAAAGGCTGGATATCTTATAATCGGCGGAGAAAATATCAAAAACAATCCGCATAAAATGTATCTTATAATACTTGATAAGTCGGCTGGCTCTTCGCTTAAACGCGAGATGAATTATACGGCAAATAGTCGCAGTATTAAACTTGTCGAAATCTCAAATCTTGAAGAGATAATCGGTATTGCTAACTGCAAGGCGGTGGCAGTGAAAAATAAGGCACTTAGCGAAGAGATTACTAAACTAATTTGAAAACTTGACATTTGATATATATAAAAATCAAAATATTTTTTAAAGGAGAAAAATTTGGCTAATCAATTAAATGGACTTAAAACCATAAATAACCTACAAAGAGACGGCTCTTTGCAGAATTTATTATTGTCAATCAAAAATTCAAAACTTGAGGTTGATGCTTTTTCCAAGAAATTGCAGGAGAAAAAGCAGGCTTTATCTGTTAAACAGCGCGAGCAGGCTAAAGAGCAATCGGCTAAACAGGCTTTAGCGGAAGAAAAGCAAGTGGATATAGCGGAAGCAACTGTCTCAAAAAGCGTTGAAGAGAAAAAGGAGTTTAAACCTCAAGACAATAAAACTAACTTCCGCAAATTTGACAATAAATTTGACAATCAGAAAAACTTTCAAAATAGAAATGGTGCTAAACCAAATAAACCTCCTTTTAATAAAAACAATCAGCAAAAAGACAATAAAAAGTTTGTTTCAACCAAGGCAAACAACTTTAAAAGTTTTGCTCCAACTGAAAGTAGCGCAGTTTTAGCACAGCCAGAGCGCAATTTTGGCAATAAGAACAAGCGTCGCAATGTTGAAGAGACTAAGAAACAAACGCAAAAACAAAAGAATATGGAACGTTACTCTGGCAAGGATAACAACATCTATGTGCTAGACGACGAGAACAATTTTGAAGAAGCAATGATGGGTTCAAGAAAACTCATTAAGAAGAAAAAAGAAGTGCAAACTGTTATTGCTCCAAAAATCACACATGCGGTGTTAAACTCTAGGGAAATCACCATTAAAGATTTGAGCGAAAAGATAGGCAAGCCTGTTTCTGAGATTGTGAAAAAGTGCATGCTTTTAGGCATTATGGCGACCATCAACAGCACGATTGATTTTGACACATGCGAACTTATTTGCTCCGACTTTGGCATAACGCTGGAGCTTAAACTTGACAAATCTTACGAAGAAAAACTTATCGATTCTTCGCTTGAAGATGACGATAAGGATATGGTTAAACGTCCGCCAGTTGTCACGGTCATGGGGCACGTTGACCACGGAAAAACCTCACTTCTTGACGCCTTCAGAAAGAGCAATGTTGCTCTCGGCGAGGCGGGAGGTATCACGCAAAAAATCGGTGCATATCAAATCACTTTCAATAACGAAAAAATCACCTTTATCGACACGCCAGGTCACGCTGCCTTCACAAAGATGCGTGCGCGTGGTGCAGAGGTCACCGATATTGCCATTTTGGTTGTGGCAGCCGACGACGGAATTATGCCTCAAACCGTGGAGGCAATCAATCACATCAAAGCGGCAAAGGTGCCAATGATTGTGGCGATCAATAAGATGGATAAACCTGGTGCTAATCCTGACAGAGTTATGCAACAACTGACAGAACATGGCGTGCTTCCAGAAAAGTGGGGCGGAGATACCATTTGCATTCCTATTTCGGCAAAAACAGGTATGGGACTTGACGAACTCAAAAAGATGATTCTTCTTGTTGCTGAAATGGAAGATTTAAAGGCAAACCCTAATCGTAAGGCAACAGGCGTTGTTATTGAGGCAGAACTTGATAAAGCGCGCGGACCAGTTGCCACCGTGCTTGTTAAGAACGGCACACTTAAAATCGGCGATTCAATAATTAGCGGTATCACTTATGGCAAAGTTAAGGCGATGTTTGACGAAAACGGCAAACAGGTTAAAAAAGCACCACCTTCTATGCCAGTGGCTGTTATGGGCTTTAATGAGGTTCCATCTTCTGGCGACCAAGTGTATGCAGTTGAAGATTCACTTTCAAAACAGGTCATCAATGAAAGAATAAATAAGATTAAGGCGGAACGCGCTAAACAAACCTCAGGTGTCAGTGCTGACGACTTCATGTCGAGAATTCATGAGGGCAGTTTGAAGAATTTGAATATCATCATAAAGGCAGACACACAAGGCTCGGTTGAAGCTCTTAAAGGCTCACTTGAGGCAATAAGAAACGACGAGGTTAAGGTTGTCACAATTCACAGCGGAGCAGGCGCAATCACAGAAAGCGATTTGGTTTTGGCTCAAACAACAGGCTCAATCGTTATTGCATTCAACATCAAAACGCCTTCAAAAATTATGCAAATGGCGGAATCGCTTAAGGTCACTATCTTTGAAACGAAGATAATTTATGAAGCAATCGACGAAATAACCAGACTCTCCAAAGGCATGATGGCAACAAAATACGAAGAAAAATACATCGGCTCGGCGGAGATAAGAGCGGTGTTCAAACTTTCGAGCGCTGGAAAGATTGCTGGAAGTTACGTCACCGACGGCAAAATTCAGCGTAACGCCATTGCAAAAATCAAGCGTGGAAAGGAAATCATTGGCGAAACATCGGTTGAGTCTCTTAAGATTGTCAAAGACGAAAAGGCCGAAGTCAACAAAGGCTTTGAGTGCGGTGTTAAATTTAAGGACAACATCGATTTCCAAGAAGGCGACATGGTTGAATATTATGTTAAAGAAGAGGTTAAGAATGTTTAATCTCTTTTTTTTTATATTCTCTTTGCTTTTTGGGTAAAACTTTGTATAATATATGTAGGCGTAAAAACCTATTCTTTAATTTACACATTTAATATGGAGGGAATATGTCAAATAGACAAGAGAGAGCAAACAGCGAAATTCAAAAGTGCCTCATCGAGATTATTAAGGATAAGATGAATGACCCAAGGCTCAACAAGATTATCAGCGTGACCGAGGTCAAAGTCAGCCCTGATTTTAAGTATTGCAAGGTTAAGATAAGCGTGCTTGATTTAAAAGATATTGAAGGCGTCGCATCCGTTTTGCAAAAGTCGGAAGGGTTCATTAAGAAGGAACTAGGCAAGATGCTTGATATGCCTTTTATGCCAAAGTTAAAGTTTGAGGTCGACAAGGGCGCGATAAGCACAATGCGTGTGGAAGAGATTTTGAAAAACTTACACATTCCGCCAGCGGAGGACGACGATGATAACAGCGAAAGAGATTAGAGATATGCTAGTCAGCGCAAAGCGTGTGGCTATTTTTGGGCATGTCAGACTGGATTTAGATTGCTTTGGTGCTATGTTTGGCGCAAAATTCTTATGCGAAAGTTTGGGAACGAAATGCGATATGTTTGCAAATGTTCCTGAAAATTCTTTTTTACTCAACATCTTTCCTAAAAGGTTTTTAAAGCAAAAGTTTGATAAAAATAAATACGATTTAATTTTGGTGGTTGACTGCAACACTCTATCTCGCATAGACGAAAGTTTTAGAAGCGAAGCAAAAGGCAAAAATCTTTTATTTATCGACCATCACGCGCAAAATGTCATAGAAGATAATGCAAAGTTTTATGTCTATCCCGAAAAGTGTTCGGCAAGCATTATGATATATGAACTTATTGAAAAATATAAAATTCCACTTGACGCCACAACAGCCACATACATATTCGCTGGGCTTGTGGGCGACACTGGGAGATTTCTTCACACAAACACCGACGAAAGTGCGTTTGTTTGCGCTTCAAAACTTACAAAAGTTGGCGCGGACATTCAAAAGGTCTACGATGTTGTCTATCGCTCTTTGACGATGAGTCAAGTTAGGCTCAGAAACTTTATCTTTGAAAATTTAAAATCAAATGGCAATGTGTGTTATATCATAGTCAGCGAAAAAGACCTAAAAAAACTTAAATCTACTGCCGAGGACCTCAAGATGTTTATCGACGATGTCAACAAGGTTAAAGATTTTGATGTTGTGATGTTTGCATACGAGGTCACTCATGGAGAATATAAGGTCAGCCTTAGGTCGAAAAATGGCGTTGTTGTGTCGAAGATTGCCACAAAATATGGCGGTGGCGGACATAAAATGGCGGCAGGGTTTAGCCTTGTTGGTGACAAAAAAAGTGTGGCGAAAAAACTTAAAGTGATTTGCGAGGAGTTTTATGCTTGAAAGTGGTATCATTTTAATTAATAAGCCAAAAGGCATCTCTTCAAATAAAGTGGTTAACATTGTGAAGCACACGCTTCATGCCAAAAAGTGCGGACATCTCGGCACGCTTGACCTTGAAGGCGAGGGACTTTTGCCAGTTACAGTCAATAGCGCCACCAAACTTTTTGATTTCTTCTTGAAGAAGGATAAAACCTACGAAACTAACTTTGTTTTTGGCTACGAAACCGACACGCTGGATACCGCAGGAAAAATTGTCAAGCAAGGCGAAGTGAATTTCACAGAGCAAGAACTAGAAACAGCGGTTAAAAGCATGATAGGTAAATATATGCAGATGCCACCGCAGTATTCTGCCAAAAAGGTCGGCGGAAAAGTGGCGTATAAGGAGGCGCGAAACGGCAAGGAAATTTCGCTTACGCCAAAGGAAGTGGAAATTACGGACTTTAAAATTTTAGGTAAGGTGGAAGAGTATGTTTACCAGTTTGAAATCACTTGTTCAAGTGGCACATATATTCGAAGTATTGCCAGAGACCTTGCATACCACCTCGGCACATATGGTAGTATGCAATGCATACTACGCACAAGATGTGGAAATTTTTATCTTAAAGATGCAGTAAGTTTGGAAGAATTCAAAAATGGGAAATATAACTTAATTTCATGTGATTCAGTTTTTGACTATGAAAAGATTATACTTACAGATGAAGAATTTTTTAAAATTGAGAATGGTCAAACCATCAAAAAAACTTTGGAAAATGGAAAATATAGGCTCTATAACAACACCACTTTTTTAGGCGTCGGCGAGATAGTTGATAACAACTTGAAACTCACTCTTAGATTGTTTTAAATATAAACTATGTGATGTTAAAATTTTACTAACATAAAATTTTAATAAATTCTGACGAATTTGCGTGCTTTGCCCGCCATCACAGTATGTATGACCATCAGTCTCACTCAAATACAACTAAAGTTGTGCTTGGTTCGACTTCCGATAATATAAATTAATTTATTTTTATTCATCCTATTATTGATTATAATTTAAAATATGGAAGATATAAAATTAAAAACATTATAGTCTTAATTTATACGATGTTTTGTAATTCTAAAAATATTAAAAAAATGTTTTATTTCACTTAAAGGAGAAAGTATGGGAAAAATTTTGTTTGGACCTGCGGGGAATAGCCAGTCATTTTTTGACGAAGGGCACTCATCCACTTTGGAAACGCCAAAATGGGTGAGCGAGCGTGGGCTTGACCTATTTGAATATAGTTTTGGGCAGGGCTATCGCATGAACACGGAAACGGCGGTCAAAATCGGCGAAGAATTTAAAAAATACAACATTGAAATGTCGGTTCATGCACCATATTTCATCAATTTTGCCAATCCTGACGAGGAGATGTATGCAAAAAGCGTGGGCTACCTTGCAACAGGCATCAAGTTTTTGAAAAGTTTTGGTGCCAAACGCATGGTATTTCATCCAGCGTCATGCGGAAAAATGACGCGTGACGAGGCAGTGAAACTTATGACTGATAGGCTTAAAGAAACTATGCCGAAACTGGAAGAGGAATTAGGAGATGACCTCTATCTTTGCCCTGAAACCATGGGTAAAACCATGCAGATTGGAACATATAAAGAGATAATCGACCTTTGCACAATTTCTCCGCGCCTTCTTCCAACCTTCGATTTTGGTCATATTAATGCTCTCACGCAAGGCTCGTTGAAGTCGGCGGATGATTTTAAGAGAATTTTTGACTATTCCTTTGAAAAGTTGGGCGACAGAACGAAGATTGCGCATATCCACTTTTCAAAAATTCAATACGGAGCGAAGGGCGAGATAAGGCACTTGACTTTTGCCGATGAAGTTTACGGGCCAAGATTTGAAGATTTGGTAAATGTTTTAATCGACTATGACCTATCTTGCCATATTATTTGCGAGTCATCCGGCACTATGGCAGAAGATAGCAAAACGATGAAAGATATTTATCTTAAAACGCTTGCAAATCATAAATAGGTGTGGTATAATAAATAAAGTTATTGGTGCGGTTTAGCACTGATTGAAAATTTTATCGACTTAAATTGGAATTTGCTCTGAATAAAATATGCGAAAAAATAACAATAGCAAGAAACAAAAAGCATTTTGAAACAATTTTCGATTTAGCTCGATGAAATCACAAAAATTTATTTATAGGAGAACAGAATATGGTATCAGCAGGAGATTTTAGAAAAGGAACAACTTTTGAAATGGACGGAGCGGTTTATAACGTTATCGATTTTATGCACGTGAAACCAGGCAAGGGCTCTCCATTCGTTAGAGCAAAGATTAAAAATGTTATGACAGGGCAAGTTCGCGAAGAAACTTTCAACCCAAGTGATAAATTCCAAGAGGCAGTGATTGAGAAAAAAGATATGCTCTATCTTTACAACGATGGCGACCTATACTACTTCATGGACAACGAAACATTCGAGCAAATGCCACTCAATAAGGATGTGGTTGCTGATGTTCTCAACTTCGTCACAGAAAATATGAACACAACCATGTATATGTATAAAGGCGTGCCTTTCGCGGTTTATCCACCAACTTTCGTCGAACTTGAAGTGGTTGACACCGAGCCAGGCATTCAAGGCGACACCTCAAAGGCATCCAAAAAGCCAGCAAAACTTATCACAGGCTACACAATCAATGTTCCACTTTTCGTCAATATCGGCGACATCATAAGAGTGGACACGCGTGACGGCTCATACATGGAAAAAGTGAAATAGTTTGCGAGTGTTTTTAAGAAATAAATATGTATAGATAAATTCTTTCGAATTTTACTTAAAACACTTTCATGAAAAGTATTGATTTAATCGCATAATTTTCTTACATTTTTAGAAAAATAAACTATTTCAATTAAAAAATTTTCCAAATTTCAAAGAGATTAATCTTTTAGATTAGTCTTTTTTGTATTATCTTAAATTTACTTGATTTATTTTTGTTTTTATTTTATACTTTGAAGGTCGAAAAGTAAAAGTAAGGTCATTATTTTTTAAGATTTATTTAAAATTTTAAACTATTTTTAAGGAGTTCAACGTGTTAGATAAGAAATATAACGCACAAGAAAAAGAAGCAAAGTGGCAAAAGTATTGGCAGGAGAATGGAATATATAAATTTGACCCAAAGTCATCTAAACCAACCTTCTCCATCGACACGCCACCACCAACGGTAAGTGGAAAACTTCACATTGGGCATATTTCAGGTTTCACGCAGGCGGATATGATTGCGCGTTATCATCGTATGCAGGGCAAAAATCTTTTTTATCCACTTGGGTTCGATAATAACGGACTTCCAACAGAATTATTGGTAGAAAAAGAGAAAAAAATTCGCGCTCACACTCTGCCACGTGAAGAATTCACTCAAATTGCGCTTGATTTAGTTTCTAAGTATAATCAATCCTATCGTGACATGATGGTTAAGGCTGGTATGTCTTGCGATTTAGATTTGGGATACAACACGATTGATAAAAAAAGCCAAAAGACAAGCCAAAAATCCTTTATTGATCTTGCGAAAAAGGGGATTGCATATCGCGAAAACAAGCCGTCGCCATGGTGTTGCAAGTGCCGAACAAGTGTGGCGACTGCTGAACTTGAAGATAAGGAACTTGACAGCGTGTTTAACTATTTGAACTTCAAATTAGCCGATGGCTCAGGAACTATTCCTATTGCCACAACGCGTCCAGAGTTTTTGCCAGCATGCGTGGCTATCTTTGTTAATCCAGAGGATGAAAGATACAAAAATCTCATCGGCAAGAAGGTTAAAGTGCCTCTTTTTGAAGAGAATGAGGTGACCGTGCTTGCAGACAGCAAAGTTGGAATTGATAAAGGAACAGGAATCGTTATGTGTTGCACTTTCGGTGACCAGACCGATGTTGAGTGGTGGAAAGAATATAATCTTCCGCTCAAGCAAGCCATTGACGAAGGCGGTAGGATGACAGAAATCGCTGGCAAATATGCGGGCATGAAGGTGCTTGAGGCGAGAAAAGCGGTCATTGAAGATTTGAAAGCGCAGGGCTATATCTATAAACAAGAGCCGATTAAACACTCTGTGAAAGTGCATGAAAGATGCGAAGAGCCTATTGAGTTTCTATCAAAAAAGCAGTGGTTTATCAAAACTTCCACGCCAGAACTTAAAAAGAAATGGGCAGAACTTGGCGATGAACTTGTTTGGCATCCAGAGAGCATGAAAGTGCGATATATGACTTGGGTGAACAACTTAAACCAAGACTGGTCAATTTCGCGTCAGCGCTATTTCGGCGTGCCTTTCCCTGTTTGGTATTGCGAAAAATGCGGTGAGCCGATTTTTGCGGATGAAAAAGATTTGCCGGTTAATCCGCTCACTCATTCGCCAAAAGTTGACAAATGTCCTAAATGCGGTCACACCACTTTCCTTCCAGAAAGTGACGTTATGGACACGTGGGCAACTTCGTCCGTCACGCCTCAAATCAACCTTAATTGGGCGGATGACGAAGAGGGTTGCAACAAGCGTATGCCGATGGATATGCGTTTTTGCG
>CALWEZ010000002.1 GCA_944377455.1 uncultured Clostridia bacterium | reverse complement strand
AGAGCCGAACTTACCAGAAAGCCATTCTGCAAGATAAAAATGTTCTTTGCTAATTTTATTTTCGTAAGTGTAAACCTTTTTGATTGGTTTCACAATGATACCAAATTCTTCAAACACTTCGCGTTTTACGCAATCTTCTTCACTTTCGTTCTCTTCCATGCCACCGCCAGGAAAAGTATAATAAATCCTCCCCTGTTTTTCACGATACATTGAAACAATCTTCCCTTCATGGATGATTATTGCCCTAGCACGCTCTTTTTTCTTTTCCATTTTAACTCTCCTATTTTTATCTACTTCTTCAACAACAATTCTTTGGCGTGATTTACGGCTGTTGTGGAGATGTTTTCATTGCCATCGATAAGCCCTGCAATCTCTTTCACAATCTTCTCGCCATTAATCGTTCTTGCAGTTGAAATCGTTTCTCCGTTTTCGGTGTGCTTTTCAACCAAAATAAACTCGTCGCCCTTACTAGCCACCACCGGAGTATGTGTAATGCAGATTGTTTGAAGATATTTTGAGATATTTTTTAGCTTCTCAGCTACCTTTCCTGCTGTCTGACCGCTTATACCACTGTCTATCTCATCAAAAACGACAGTGCTTTCTTTATCTAGCATAATATTTTTAAACGCAAGAAGGAGTCTTGAAAGTTCGCCACCAGATGCAGTTTTAGACAAATCTTTTAACTCTTCTCCAATATTCGCCGAAAAGATAAACTTAACTAAATCTTGACCTTTGCGTGTTGGCTCGCATTTCTCAAAATTTACCTTAAAACTTGTGCCTTTCATTTGAAGGTCGTTTAGTTCATTTTCAATTCTCTTTTCAAGTTGAAGGGCTTTTTCCTTTCGAAGTGCGGAGAGTTTTGAGGATGTTTCTGCAATCTTATTTAACACCGCACCCTTTTGCATGCTCAACTTCACTAAAAGTTCTTCGCTGTCGCTGAGTTCTTCTAGTCTCTGTTTCGCATCGTCTAAAAATTTTAAAATTTCCTCGATGTTTTTGCCATACTTTCGCTTTAAATCTTTAATTAAATCAAGGCGTTTGTCGATACGCTCTAGTTCCACAGGGTCATAGTCGGTGCTGTCAAGCACACCTTCCAAAGTCTCGGCGATGTCCTTAAGTTCAAAATAGACGCTGTTAAGCCTATCCTGACAATCGGAGATGTTTTGAAACTCGCCTAACGCTGATAGAGCGCTCTTTGCCTCAAACACAAGACTAGATGCCGAAAAGTTGTCTTTTTCAATTTTATTGAGCGCCTCGCCGACATTTTCGCTTATCTTTTCCGCCGATGATATGTAATTGAATTTTTCGCGTAGTTCCTCTTCTTCGCCAAGCGTAAGGTTAGCACTTTCAATTTCTTCAATTTGAAATTTTAAAATCTCTTTCAGCCTGTTGCGTTCGCTGTCATCTCCGCCCAGCGCCTTAATCTTTTTCTCAATTTCGCTTAACTCATTGAAATATCCGTCTAGTTGTGTCAAGTATCCGTCAACATCACTGCCGATAAATTTATCAAGAAAGGCAAGATGATTGTTGGTGTTGATTAGCCCAACGCTGTCATGCTGACCACAAAAATCAACAAAGTCCGCCGTTATTTCTTTAAGCGCTTTCAAAACAACAACCGAGCCATTGACGCGTATCACGCTTTTGCCGTCCGAGTTCAGCGTGCGCGAGATGACAAGTTCACTGTCAGAGTCTATGCCAAGTTCTTCAAGTTTACTTTTAGTCTTTTCGCTGACATCATCGAAAACTGCTTCAACTTTCATAAGATTTTCGCCTGTGCGAAGAAGCGTTTTATCCGCCTTAGCGCCAAGCACAAAACTTATTGCCTCAATCAAAATGCTTTTACCAGCGCCCGATTGACCAAGAATAACATTGAAACCCTTATTAAAATTAACCTCACAATTTTTAATAAGTGCAAAATTTGAAATAAAAAGAGAAGAAAGCATACTCTTCCTCCTAAGCCAAAATATTATTGAGAGTGACAACCGCCTCACTTGACAGAGCCGTTGATGGAAAAACTAAAAGCACGGTGTCATCGCCAAAGGTTGTGCCCATAAGTTCGATTAGGTTGAGTTTGTCGATAAATGAAGCCACGCTTCCGCCCATACCTTTAATCGTTTTAATCACAGCAAGGTTCAAAGCATTTTTCACAGAGATGACGCACTCTTTGAAGATGTTGATATACTTACTTGAAACGCCTTGCCCTTCACTTCCCAAAATCGCATACTTATATTTTCCGCTCGGCGAAAGAATTTTGGTGAGTCCAAGTTCCTTAATATCCCTTGAGATTGTCGCTTGTGTGATGTCAAAGTTGGCATTTTTTAACTCTTTTGCCAGTTCATCCTGCGTTTCAATCTCCTTAACAGATATTAATTCTAAGATTTTCGATTGTCTTAAACTCCTTGCCATCTCTTTCTCCTTAACGCCCACAAGCGCCTATTTTACGCACTTGTAGAGATTTATGAATAAATATAAATTTATGTTTATTCATTTCGTTTTAATTATTATACAATAAAATAAATAAATATGCAAGTGATTTTATGCATATTTATACATTAATTTTTTATATAAATTTAGAGAAATGAAAGATTATGATTTTTGATTTTATAAATATTGATAATTTTGTATATATGAAAACAACAAAAAAGTTATCCTTTTATCAACATAACCTCTTCGGTCTCTATCGCCTCCTTGACAAGCGCATCTATATTTAAAAATTTTTCCAAATGTTCGGCGCGTTTTATCGTCGGCTTGATGACAGGATGCTTTGGCAAAAACACCGTGCAACAATCTTCGTATGGCAAAATGGAAGTCTCATATGTGCCAATCTTGTTTGCGATGTCCATGATGTCCTCTTTGTCGAAAGCAATAAGCGGTCTAAAAACTGGAAGAGATACGACAGAGTTTGTGACATTTATGCTTTGCATGGTTTGGCTGGCAACCTGCCCTAAACTCTCACCTGTGATTATTGCGCCCAAGTTCTCACGCTCGCAAATCTTTTCGGCGATACGCATCATGATTCGGCGCATGATTGTTATCATATATTCTGAGTCACAATTCATATGAATTTGCTCTTGAATTTTTGTGAAAGAAACGATATGTAGTTTAATCTCATCGACATAGTCCGTTAGTTCGCGCGCAAGTGTTATCACTTTTTCCTTGGCTTGCTCGCTGGTGTATGGATAGGAGTGGAAGTGAACCGCTTGAATTTTGAGCCCGCGCTTTGCCATAAGGTAACCAGCGACAGGACTATCAATACCGCCTGAAAGAAGAAGGAGCGCCTCCCCGCCCGAGCCAAGCGGAAGTCCGCCAGCGCACTTGATGTTCTCGTGATAGATATAGCACTTGCCGTTAAATCGCACTTCCACATAGAGAATGGTCTTTGGAGTGTGCAAGTCAACTTTCAAATTTTCGTTGGAATTTAAAAGCACCTCGCCCAAATTTCTCTCTAGTTCCACCGAAGTCATAGGAAAACGCTTGTCGGCACGCTTCGCGCTCACACGAAAAGTGCCAGAAAGTTTGATGGAAGAAACATATTTTTTTATATTTTCATAATCGCCGTCAATCTCCACCGCCTTTGCAATGCCGATAAGTCCAAAAACCGTTTTTAACTTTTCTACGATAACGCTCTCTTCTATATCCTCGTAATTTTCGATAACAATCCTACCGCTTGTGTATTCCATAGAAAAATCATAGCCAGTAAGTTTACGCCTGATGTTATCCATAAGCAACCTTTCAAAATCGCGTTTATTTTTGCCCTTTAAAAACAGTTCGCCAAATTTAAGTAGTAATACCTTTCTTTCTTCCATTAACTCAACCTCTTTAACATATCCTTGTATACCATGGCAATAATTTTGCCTGCCTCTTCAATCTCACTTTCGCTCATATACGCATTAAAACTAACTCGACACGAGGACAAAATCTCATCTTTATTATATCCTATATTTTCTAAAATTCGATTTCCTGCCTTCTTCGCCGAACATGCACTGCCAAGACCAACAATGACGCCCTTCTCTTCCAAAGCGTGAAGCATGGTCTCGCCTTTCACACCACTAAAAATCAAAACCTCTATATATGGCGAGCCGAGAAAATCTAGCACTTTAATTCCACTTTCTTGACCGACGATTTCATTGAATTTCTCTTTTAATTTTGAAACATGTTTGTAATTTTCTTTGACGTCAATCTTTAAAAGTGCGGTCTGCATAGCCATAATTCCTGGAACATTCTCTGTGCCAGAGCGGAGCCCAAACTCCTGCCCACCGCCATCAAATATGTTTTTGATAAGTTGCATGGAGCGAACATAAAGTCCGCCCACTCCCTTAGGTCCATGAAATTTGTGCGCACTGAACGAAAGCATGTCCGCGCCCAAATCTTCCACCGAAAAAGGAATTTTCATAAAGCCTTGCACCGCATCAACATGGACAAGCGCCTTTGGAGCAAGTTGATTTTTTAACTCCACAATCTTTTTTATATCATTAATCGCGCCAGTTTCGTTGCTGACAAGCATACAACTAATAAGCCTTGTTTTATTGTTCACCACTTTTTCTAATTCGCTAAGGTTGACACGTCCATCCTTGTCCAAATTCACAAAATGAACCTTTTTACCTTCCAATTCTAACGCTTTAGCAACATTGTAGACAGATGGATGCTCGCCACTTGAAAACACATACTCAAAGTCGCCATTTTTGACCGCGCCATAAATAGCAAGATTGTTGCTCTCAGTTGCACCGCCAGTGAAGATGACCGATCCTTTGACCGCGCCGAGTTTTTTTAACACATCGCGCCTAACCTCGTCAAGTTTAGCATGCACAAAGGCACTTTTTCTTGAGACCGCGGAAGGATTATAAAAATTATCGCATGCATAAAAAGAATATGTTTCCACACATTCCTTAAACATCGATGTTGTCCCTGCATTGTCAAGAAAAATCATATTACCCCTTTATTTAATATTATCCTTTATTTATTTTAATTAATATATCCTTTATTTAGTCTAAAAAACTTTCAACATTCACACCAAAAAGATTTTTTGTGATTTTTTAATATTTTTGCCGTAAATAAGCCGTAATTAAGTAGGTATTACTAGTATACACACATATACCATATAATACCATAAAGAAAATTAATAACAAAGAGAAGTTGTAAAATTTTTATAAACAAGAAAATTTTTGTGTATTTATAATTAATCTTAATAAACTGAAAATTAATAAGACAAATTAAATTTAAAAGCAAAGTTTTAATAAAGCACCATGCAATATTCTACGCGCGAAGTTTTGCCTTATAGCGATATTCCAAACTCTTCAAAACCTTATTGATAACAGCGTTGATTTCGTCGGCGGTCATGGTCTTTTCTTCATTTAAAAGATGAATTTTGTATGCCAAACTCTTCTTATTCTCGCCAAGACTGTCACTTCTGTAAACATCAAAGAGCGTGACGCCATTGAAGAGTTTTCCGCACGCCGACTTAATGGCAGACGAAATTTGCTCATTTGTCACGTCCTCGTCCACAACAACCGCAATATCTCTTTCCACCTCAGCAAACTTTGAAACCTCTTTCACGCTGTAGGTCTTTTCTTTGAGGCTGGAGAGATAGTCGGTGTCAAGTTCAGCGTAATAGACATCGTGTGAAATATCATAATTCTTCAAAACTTTTGGATGAATTTTACCGAAATACCCCACCTTTTTGTCGTCATCCGCAATTATGTCCGCACTCATTCCGCTGTGCAAATATGGCTCGGTGGAGCGAACGAGTTTGTAGTTCAATGGGGTTGTGATAAGTAAATTTTCAACCACATTTTTGAGCATAAAGAAATTATACCCATCTTCGCAAACCGCAATCGAAAGACGATTATTTTCGACAGGAAGTTCAGTGAGTGGCAAAGATTTAGGAAGATAAACCCTGCCCACCTCAAAGAAACGCAAATCTTTATTACCAACGGAAAGATTGAATTTGATGTCAAGTAAGAGTGCGTGTGCCATCACCGTTCTGACAGTTGAAAGTTCCTCACTAATTGGATTTGCAATTTTGATAACGTTCTTTCTCTCATCGTTTATCAAAAGTTTTTCGCACGCAGTTGAAGAGTAGAGCGAATAGTTCAGCGTTTCGTAGAAGCCAAAATCAACAAGTTCATTCTTCAAATTGTTCTCAAAAACCAAACGCGGTTCATATGCGCCGATTGTGACAGAAGAATTTTCAAACGCCTCGCCCTCAAGATTGTTATAGACATCATACCCATAAATTCGAATGAGTTCTTCTGCGATATCGTTTTCGCACTCAATGTCCTCTCGATAGTATGGCGATTCAACATGAAGTGTGTCATTTGTGAGAGTGGCATTAAGACCAAGGCTATTTAGTATTTGAAGCACCCTATCTCGCTCTATCTTCACACCTAAAATTCTGTCAACTCGGCTCATGGAAACGGTGAAAGAGCGCTTTTTTGTTTTCACACTGCACTTGTCGATAATGCCGTTCACAATCTTTCCAGCGCCAAGTTTGTCGACAAGGTGTAACGCACGCTTTAAGGCACAAATAGGAGTGTCAACATATACGCCCTTTGAATATCGAAGAGAAGAGTCGGTGCTTACGCCGATTTTTCTGCTTGTAAGTCGCACGCTTTTAAGGTCAAAAACTGCGCACTCAAAAACGGTCTCGGTGGTGTTAGGCTCAACGCAAGAATTAACTCCGCCGATAACGCCTGCAATCACAACTGGCTTTTCGTTGTCAGCAATAACCATGTCGTTCTCATCAAGTTCATACGTATTTCCGTTCAAAACCGCAATCTTTTCGCCCTTTTTAGCGTCGCGAACGATAATCTTTTTGCCACTCAAATGTTTATACTCAAACGCATGCATAGGCTGACCTTGCTCAAGAAGGATGTAATTTGTGATGTCAACAATGGTGTTTATCGGCTTAATTCCACAAGCAAAAAGTCTCGACCTCATCCATAGTGGCGAGCGCGTGAGTTTTAAGTCTTTGATATATGCCGCCATATATCGCTGACATTTTTTTGTTTTCACATCAACAGAGATGTAATCATTCACATTCTCCCCACAAGTATTAAAAGAATAATCAATCTCTTTCATTGGAAGATTGTAAATTGCCGAAATTTCTCTTGCAATACCGATAACGCTGTTGCAATCAGGTCGGTTTGGCGTGATGTTGATGTCAAAAACAACATCATTTAAAAGCAAGGCATCTTCGATCTTTTCGCCTATCTTCAAACTCTTTGGCAAAATCAAAATACCATTTACTCCACCACCTTCAATGTAGTTTTCATCAATGCCAAGTTCCTCGCCAGAACAAAACATGCCGTCGCTTTCAACGCCACGAAAATTTGTCGGTTTAATCTTCACGCCGTTGCATAGGTCCGCGCCTTCAAGCGACACAGGAACAACAGCGCCTTCAAAAACATTGGTTGCAGAGGTTATTATCTGCACAACCTTATTTCCTACATCCACCGTGCAGACCTGGAGTTTGTCGGCTTCCTTATGCTTTTCCATTTTAGTGATTTTGCCCACATACACATCGTGCAAATGCTCGTTTTGATATATGACCTCTTCCACCTCAAAGCCAGAAGTTGAAAGTTTTTCAGCAAGTTCCTCAGGCGAAACATTTATGTCGACAAAATCTTTCAAAAAGTTATATGAAATTTTCATATCGTCTCCTTATTAGAATAGAAATTTTCTTAAAACTTATTTTATAATAGTAATAAGATTTTTACTTTTTCAAATCATTTCACTTTATAGAAATTTAATCAAAATCTATATACAGTGTAGTATGCATGCACAACACAACAACATCTAGCGTAGTTGCTTTAAGAAGCGCATATCATTTCTAAACAAATATTTGATGTTTGGAATTTTATTTGTCACCATAACGCTTCTGTCAATTCCCGGGCCGAACGCAAAACCGCTATACTTTTTGCTGTCGATTCCAGACATCTCCAAAACCTTTGGATTGACCACGCCTGCACCAAACACTTCTGATAAGCCTGTGCCCTTGCATAGCGAACAACCCTTACCCTGACACATCTGGCAAGTGGCATCAATTTCAATGGATGGCTCCGTGAAAGGAAAGTATGATGGTCGCACGCGCATCTTAACATTCTCGCCAAACAAGCGCTTTAAGATTATGTCAATCATCTTCATCAAGTCTTTAAGCCCAACATTTTCGTCGACCACAAGCGCTTCAAACTGATTGAAGATTGGCGAGTGCGAACTGTCGTCGTCATTTCGATAAACTCTGCCAGGGCAAACAATCTTAAATGGTGGTTTAAGTTCTTCCATCGCATGCACCTGCATATTCGACGTTTGCGTTCTCAAGAGAATATTGTCAGTGATATATAACGAGTCTTGCATATCGCGTGCTGGATGGTTCTTTGGCACGTTGAGCGCCTCAAAGTTATAGTAATCTGTGTCAATCTCTGGTCCTTGAATAACAGTGAAACCCATCTCAACACAAATATCCATAAACTTGTTGTTAAACCTAGTAAGCGGATGTAATGCACCCCTTTTCACGCCAATTCCAGGCATGGTTATATCAATCTTTTCCTTCTCCATACTTTCTGCAAGTGCCTCTTCTTCAAGCATGGAATTTTTATCGCCAAGCGCCTTCTCCACCTGCTCTCTAACGCTGTTTGCAAGCATACCCACCATTTTTCTTTCTTCTGGAGGAATTTCCTTCATATTGCGCAGTATGCTTGTGAGTTCCCCTTGCTTGCCAAGATATTTAACCCTAACCTCGTCAAGACTTTTCACATCGTCGCACTTTTCAATCTCGCTTTGTGCATTTTTTAAAATTTGTTCAAGTTTTTCTTTCATATTCTCTCCTTATAAGCAAACGACTATGGCACTTCGCATTAAAAAAATCGCCCCAAAATATTAGGACGATTATCAAATCGTGGTACCACCTAATTTCATGCCAAAAGGCACCTTATTAAAGCAATTACGCCTGCCCGTGCGACATCCCCTACTTGTTTTCCGTTCAAGGAGCAACTAGAAAGTGAATTCAATTTGTGTTTTTCGCCCTATCTCAGCAAAAAGGGCTCTCTGTGGAAAAAGTGACAAACCTACTAGTCTTTCATCATCGTTTTTACATGGATAGTATAAAATAACAGCAAAATTTTGTCAAGTAAATTGCCTTATTTATTTTGACATATTTGTAAAAAATGTTAAAATAGGTTGTTATGAAATACTTAGAGATAAAAATCGAAAAAGATTATGACAGCGTCTATATATGTTTAAAACAAAAGAATTTCAGTGAGCATTTTATCAAAAACCTTCGCTCATATTTTGGCGCGATAATGGTAAATGGCAAAGCAGTGAATATTGACCATAACTTGAAAATTGGCGACATTCTTAAAATAGACCGCAATCCATTTAAAGGCACGGAGATTGAAAAGATTTACTCTCCACTCAACATCGTCTACGAAGATGACTACTACCTTGTTGTCAACAAGCCTGCCCTTCTTCCCACCACCCCATCGCGCAGTCACTATCACAACAACCTTGCAGGCATGATTTGCGCGTATATAGACGACGACAATTTCACGCTTAGGATTATGAATAGGCTGGATAAAGACGCATCAGGGCTTATCCTTGTTGCAAAAGACACAATAACCTACCAAAACACGGTGAACATCGAAAAGGAATATTACGCCATTTGCCATGGCAATATGACAAAGAAAACAGTTGTGGAAGCACCTATCTACACAGTGATTGAAAATGGAATAAACAATCGCAAACGCATCGTTTCGCCTTTTGGTCAATACGCAAAAACCACTTTCACCCCACTTTGTAACTTGAAAGATGTGAAATTTTTAAATTTTAAGTGTAAGATTAATAGGAATTTTCGCATGGTCATAAATAAAATCGCCTTGAACGTGACAAATAAGAGAAAAATTGTAAAAGAAAATTACTCTCTCACGTTTGTTAAAGCGGAGATTTTTAAAGGCAGAACTCATCAAATACGCCTTCACGCTTCTTCGATAAACCACCCACTTATCGGCGATAAAATTTATGGAATAAACGACCTATACAATCATAGTTATTTGCATCTTAAAAAAATCAAATTTCACAATAATGAACTAGATAAAGACTTTGTTTTCAGCGTTCCATATCCAACCGATTTTAAAACCGTGCTGAAAAAATTGAAATAGAGATTGATTTAATATTATAATTTCGAATTATAAATGATTTTTAAATTAACACCTTAAAACTAGGACTGAAATAGATAAAATTTACTACGTTATTAAG
This sequence comes from uncultured Clostridia bacterium, assembly GCA_944377455.1. Taxonomy (GTDB): domain Bacteria; phylum Bacillota; class Clostridia; order Christensenellales; family UBA1242; genus Caccovivens. Next base: position 1,747 of record CALWEZ010000002.1, on the reverse strand, counting down.
CAAATAAATTAATTAATTTTAAGAGAAATGATAAATTACACTAAAACCTTTATTGCAATTAGAAAAAAGAACGCGAGTCGCGTTCTTTTTTCTACGAGAAACAACTATTTGCAGTTTTTTGCACTAGAACCTTTGCAGTTTTTGCTAGATTTAGCTTCTTTTCCTGCTTCACAGTTCTTTGCTCTTGAAGCATTCTCGCTGGATGCTTCAGAATTCGCGTTGCATTTTTTCGACGCTTTTTTCTTTCCGAACATAGTTTACCTCCCGTTTCCCAAGGATGTTTCCTTGTTACTAATATTTTGCTTTAAAATAAGAAAAATATACATAGATTTTCAGGAAAATAAAGATAGGTTAAGACATAACCAAAGATAAATAACATTTGTAATAAAAAAGACTTTATCAAAAAAGAGTGCATTTGCACCCTTTTAATTATGTTTGTTTTTTGTTAGTTTAAAGTAACTTTGGACAAAAGATTTTTAGATAGATTTATTCTTCAATCACTTTGCCAATTTTAACATCAAATTTGCCTGTTTTATATTCAAGTTCACGCACGGATGTCACAGCCTTGATGTCGTCCTCGCACTCTTTAATGAAAGAAATTTTTTCACTTTGAATGGTCATGTTTGCAATTTCGGTTTTAAGGCTAAGTTTATTCTCACTTTTAAACTGCCTTACTTTTGATACTATCTCTAAAACCTCATCGCCATTTTCTATGATATTTCCTTCTTTCTCAATTTCAATAGGTTTTAATATGCAAAGATGAATACTCTTTTCTTTCTCAAACTTTTTGAAATAATCTTGATAGATTTCTTCGGTTATATGTGGCATTGTGATGGCAAAAAGTTTAAGCATGCCCAAAAGCACATTATAGCAAGCCCACTGTGCCGACTCTTTTGCATCTTCGCCATAAATTTCCGGCTTATATAGACGATTTTTAGCAAGTTCTATATAGTTATCGCAGAAATTCCAGAAGAATTTTTCAATCTCTGCTTTGGCATAACCCATCTCAACGTTGTCGTATTGCGTGCAAGTTCTTTTATAGGCATCATTAAACTTATGCATGATGTATCTATCCATCGGCAAAACTTTCTTTGGCTTTTTCGGAGTGTAATTTTCAAGGAATGACAGCACAAATTTTGATGCATTCCAAAGTTTATTCAAAAGTTTGTAGCCGTCTTTTAAGCCCTCGTCGCTGAACATAACATCTCTACCATACGCACCAATCGCGCACCAATACCTGACAACATCCGCGCCATAAGTGGAGAGAATTTCCTGCAAATCCATCTTCGAATTGGAAAGGTGTTTACTTATCTTTATGCCTTTGTCAGCCATAACCCAGCCATTGACTATAAGCATCTTCCAAGGCAGGCAATTTTGGTGATAATATGCCTTAATGATTGTTCTAAGGCTCCACGTGGTTATGATATCACGCCCGCAAAAACGCATATCCATCGGCATACGCCTGTTGCAACCCTCTTCATCATCCGCCCAATTAAGGTTGATTTGAGGTGTGACGGACGAAGTTGCCCACGTGTCCATAACGTCACTTTCTGGAAGGAAAGTGGTGTGACCGCACTTAGGACATTTGTCAACTTTTGGCGAATGTGTGAGCGGATTGATTGGCAAATCTTTTTCATCCGCAAAAATCGGCTCACCGCATTTTTCGCAATACCAAACAGGGAAAGGCACGCCGAAATAGCGCTGACGCGAAATTGACCAGTCTTGGTTTAAGTTGTTCACCCACGTC
>CALWEZ010000001.1 GCA_944377455.1 uncultured Clostridia bacterium | reverse complement strand
ATTTTGAGGTTGACTTTCTATCTTTTCAAAAAAGTCATTATATTTATTACCATTAATTTCAAGCACCGCATCCTCTAAATTTTTAACTTCGCTTGGCGCTATCACCTTAATTCCAACACGATAACCTTCGTCTAACCCTTTCACTTCGTCAGCACTATAATATTGCAAATATTCCCCCTCTCCACCAAAATATATATTCTTGGTGCGTTCATCATAGATGAAACTTAAATCCCCGCCCGTGTTCGCCTCATCTCGCGTGATAGTGGCAGATGAATAAATCTTTGTTCCACAGGCAGTTGAAACGATACTTAGCAATATTAGAAAAATAAGCAATACTTTCTTCATATATATAGTTTGCCTATGTTTTTATTTATTATTTAAAATCTTCATATTTTTTATAACGATATTAAAAAATTTATTATATATGATTGCATAAAAGTAAATAAATCTTTAATAATTAAGATTTTTATTGAAAAATTACTTTAAATATGCTAAAATTTAGCTATGTTAAGTGATGAAGAATTAGTCTACAAAGCAAAGTTTGGTGATGAAAACGCAGAAAATGAATTATTGGAGCTATATAAGGGACTTGTGGTTAAAATCGCGCGAGGTTACTTTATCCTTGGCGGAGAGATGGAAGATATTGTGCAGGAAGGCATGATTGGTCTTTACAAAGCAATCAAAGGTTACAACAAGTCGAAAAACACCACCTTTAAGACCTTTGCCACCATGTGCATAAAACACCAAATTCAGTCCGCAATTAAAAAGGCAAACACGAAGAAAAACTCGCCACTTACAAATTCGGTTTCGCTTCAAAGTTTTTCAGAAAATTCGGATGATGACGACTTTCTCCCTGTCAACCTTATCTTTCAGGTTTCGCCTGATGAGAAGATAATCAACAAAGAGAGATACAAAAGACTTCTCGAAGAGATAAGAAAGATGTTGTCGGAAAAAGAGATGCAGGTTTTGAGGCTTTACCTAAAAGGATATACATACAAAGAGATTGGCGAAATTTTGAAGATGCCATATAAAAGCATCGACAACAGCCTGAGCAGAATTAAAACTAAACTTAGAAGTTTAATAAAAAATGATTTTTAAAGCACTTTTACCACGATTTTATTGACTTTTTGATGTTTAACTATTATCATAAATTAATATTAGGAGTATTTGTTATGAAACTTGTTGAACCCATCAACTTTATTGAAGAAAAAATTAACGAAGATTTGAAAAATGGTGTCTATGACCATGTTCAAACTCGCCACCCACCAGAACCAAGTGGATATCTTCACATTGGCCATGTGAGAAATATTATTTTAAACTATGGCACAGCTGAAAGATATGGCGGAATTTGCAATTTAAGATATGACGACACCAACCCAACTAAGGAAAGTGAGGAATTTGTTAAATCAATTCAAAATGATGTTCATTGGCTTGGCTATAACTGGCATGAAATCCACTATGCCACAGATTATTTTGAAAAAAACTATGAAATTGCCGTGAAACTTATTAAAGAAGGCAAAGCTTATGTTTGTGATTTGTCACCAGAAGAACTTTCAAGATATCGTGGGACTCTCACTGAGCCAGGAAAAGAAAGTCCTTACAGAAATCGTTCTGTTGAGGAAAACTTGAAACTTTTTGAAGAAATGAAAGAAGGAAAATTTCCTGCTGGTTCAAGATGTTTGAGGGCAAAAATTGATATGGCAAGTCCAAACATGAATATGCGTGACCCAGTTATATACAGAATTCAATACACAACTCACCACAGAATTGGCAATAAATGGAAAATTTATCCATCTTATGACTTCTCTCACCCTCTTGACGATTGCTTGGAAGGTGTTACTCACTCAATTTGTGGACCAGAATTTGAGGACCACCGCCCACTTTACAATTGGGTAGTTGAAAACAGCGGACTTAAAAATAAATCCAGGCAGATTGAATACACAAATTTATATCTAAGTGGAACAATTCTTGGCAAAAGAAATATCAAAAAACTTGTTAATGATGGAGTTGTGACAGGCTTTGACGACCCAAGACTTTACACCATTGCAGGGCTTAGACGCCGTGGAGTTTTACCAGAAAGTCTTAAAAATTTTGTTTATGCAACAGGTGTTTCAAAGGTTAACACATCCGTTGTTGACAGAGCCTTTTTGGACTATTTCATCCGTGAAACCTTAAATAAAAGGGCAAGACGTGTTATGGCTGTCCTTGACCCAGTTAAACTTATTATCACCAATTATGAAGGCGATGATGAGGAAATTTTCACAGAGGATTATCCTCAAATTGAAGGTAACACAGAAAAACATAAACACTATTTTGGAAAAGAACTTGTGGTTGAGAGAAGTGATTTCTTAAAAGAGCCAATTCCAAAATTTTTCCGTTTATTTGTTAGAAATGAAGTCCGCCTTAAAGGTGCTTACATTATTAAATGCACAGGCTTTGATGAGGACGAAAATGGCAATGTAACCACAATTTATGCAACTTATGATAAAGACACAAAATCTGGCACAGAAGGCGCAAACAGAAAGATAAAAGGAACAATTCATTTTGTTAACCCACACCACTCAAAAAAAGTTACCTGTCGCCTTTTTGAAAACCTTGTTTCAGAAGAGGATAGCGAAAGCGTGGAAAAAAATGAATCAGACACTGACGGTGTTAGAATTAACCCAAACTCTTTAACAACACTCACAAATTGCTATGTTGAAGATATTGATTTTGATAAAAATGAGAGATATCAATTTGTTAGAAATGGATATTTCACACTTGACACTGATTCCACAAAAGACAACTTAATTTTTAACAGAACTATCACACTTAAAGACTCTTTTAAAATGCCAAAATTATAATATCTAAGCAAAAAAATAAAATTGCTAAAAATACTTTGCAATTTTATTTTTTTTGTTTATAATAAAAATATGTTATTGGCGTCGGTTATCATCTTGTTTGTGGCAAGTGCAATACTTATCGTTATCTCTTCTTTCACCAAAAAGAGAGGTTTTTATTACATCCTTTTCTCGTCGCTGACGATTGTTGCCCTTGCTGTGACCATGATACTGAGTGCGAACTACAACAACAACTTCTTCGGCTTTTCTATCATCTCAATGATTTCACTTGCTCCGCTGTTTCTCACTCTCTTCGATTTTAAATCCAAGATAAGCGAAAGCGATGTGGAATATCAAAAACGCCTACGTGACTATGATTTAACGGCTGTAACACAAAATGAAGAGCAAAAAGAGCAAATTGGCAAAAAAACTAGGAAAGTGAAAAATAAGAAAAATCTCACTCTTCTTCGATTTTACGAAAGTGATGGTAGGCTCTTTGAGAGTTTAGCGCTCTTTCTATCGGCATTCTTTATCGCATTCGCAGGGCTATATCTAGGCAAACTTTCTCCGTTCGGCATGCTTGCAGGTTTACCTATGGGAATTATCGGACTTTCGATAACCTACTTAAAAGACAAAAAGGCAAATGTGTTTGATGTCGTTTCCAACACCCTTTCCTATGTCGGCGCCGGCATGCTTTTAGGGCAAATTGTGTCCGTTGCAATTTACTCGCTTAACGCCGCGTCCATCCTTTATATGATTGCCTGCCTCGCCCTTGCCTCTTATATGCTCACCTGCATCTACACAAAGGAAAGGCGAATTAATGTGATGCTATACTGCGTCTATCTTATCCTTTCCATCGCGATTATTTTGTATTGATAATTATCAAGTATATTTTTGTATTAAACAAAACGCAGAATAAAAATTCTGCATTTTTTATTTAGAAATTTATACATAAAACAAAAAAGTTAGGTGCATGACCTAACTTCCACTTGGTTGCGAGGGTTGGATTTGAACCAACGACCTTCGGGTTATGAGCCCGACGAGCTTCCGAACTGCTCTACCTCGCGTCAAAACATTACTATTATAGTCCATTATATGCCACTTGTCAAGAGATATTGCAAAAAAAATGTTGTTTTTAAACTTTTGTATTGCAAATTATAATTATTTGTGTTAAAATAGTTATAGGAGAAAAATTATGAAAGTGCCTAAACTTGAAATAACCTTTAAATCTGTTGAAGGATGGGGTCATTCTGGTGGGAGAAGTATGAATATTTGGGGACAAGTTCCTTCAAAAAACCTTCCACTTGATGAGATAAACAATGCAATAAAACAAGGTAATAAATCTTGTGTTTGGACCTGTTACGACAACAAGATTTATGGCAACACCGATGAAAACGGGAAAATTTTGCCTATAACAGAGCAAGACCTGCCTAGAACAATTTCTGCAACATTTAAGCCGTGCTACGCAAAATATTCAGCGATTGCCGAAAACTTGGGCATGCGCATCGCCATGGCGCTTGATTTGCCAACTTCTTACAATTATATTGTGGAGTTCAATCCAAAAAATCCAAAATACAAAGACATTGTTCGTCACTTAAATGATAGAGATTTGAAAAAACTGCAAAAATATGGCATTGTCTCCATCGATTTTTTAAAGCCTGCAACTTTGGAAAACGAAAGTTTGTCGCAAGCATATTCTGGCGATAGGCTTGTTTCTTTTGAAGAGAGTATTCAAATGGCACATCTTAGATTTTCAAGCGACCCAAGTAAGCCACTGCTTGTTAAAACTTGGATTGAAAGTTTAAGAGATTTTGTTGTTTCTAAAATGGACATTGCACTTCAATATATGTCAAAGGAAAAATTTGTTGACCAAATTAAAAAAATTGAAAGTCGAATTGTCCGCTCATATCTTTTGCGCGAGTTTATCGGCGACTGTGATTTCACTGACATGAACAGCGGACTATGTTACGACAGCAAAGCGCACACAATTATGTATGCTCCTAACTTTGACTATGGCGAATGTTTTAATTCTCTCATTAAAACTAAATTAGATTTTATGCCGCCTGACGAAGAATTGGAAGTGATTGTAAAGTGGGATAAAAATTATATCGAGAAAAAATTAGAAAAAAGTAAAACGCCGATAAATGAATTAGCAAAAAGTTATTCCACCGCCACCAGCGAAGAAAATGTCAGATTTATTATGAGCAAATACCCAGAAGACGCTAAAGAATTTTTTGAAAGTTTGAAACTTGCAATGAAAGAAGGAAGATTGACAAATCTTGTCGATGCCTACACAAAATGCGATGAACCGCTTTTAACTAAGGAAGAAGCGGATATGTTTAAAGAATATATCTCAAGCCGTGCCGATTTCTTTGTGAATGCCTTGGAACTTGGGCTTAATGGAAAAGAAAAACAATAACGAACAAAAACTTATGTTTAATCATAAGTTTTTTCTTTAAATTTTCTCATATTCTTTACATTTTTTCCTATATATGTTATAATATAGTATATTTATATATAATAGAGGAAATAAAGAGAGTATGGAAAACGAAAATCAAAATGAATTAGAAAAAAATGCGGAAAATGTGAATAACTTTGTCGATGAAAGTGAGGCACTTTCAAGAAGCGAAAAATATGACGCAGGCGAAATTCAGGTTTTGGAAGGACTGGACCCTGTTCGTAAGCGCCCTGGTATGTATATCGGCTCCACCGATGAGCACGGACTTCACCATCTTGTTACCGAGGTTGTGGATAACTCTATCGACGAGGCTCTTGCTGGCTACTGCACCGAGATTAATGTCATCATCAACGCGGACGGCTCTTGCACCGTTATCGACAACGGCCGTGGCATTCCAACTGGCATAATCGAAAAAGAGGGCAAAAGCGCCGTTGAAGTTGTTTTAACAAAACTCCATGCCGGCGGTAAGTTCGGCGGTCAGGGCTACAAAATCTCTGGCGGACTTCACGGCGTTGGCGTGTCCTGCGTGAACGCGCTCTCCACAAAGTTAATTGCCGACGTCTATCAAAACGGCAAACACCACTACATTGAATTTGCCCGCGGAAAGGCAGTGGCTCCGCTTAAGGTTATCGGCTCCACCGACAAGCGCGGAACGACCATCACCTTCTATCCGGACCCTGAAATTTTTGAAACGATTGAGTTTAATTATGACACACTCAAAAATCGCTTCCGCGAAATCGCCTTTTTAAATAAAGGCTTGGTTATCACCCTTGAAGATAGACGCGAAGACAGAGAAAAGAGCGATAGATTTGAGTTTAAAGGCGGAATTATTGAGTTTGTTGACTACCTTAATGTCAACAAAACAACACTGCTTCCAGCGCCAGTGTATTTCAATAAATTTAACCACAATGACAAAGGCGAAGTGGTCAACGAGATTGAGGTTTGTTTTCAATATAATGAAAGCTATAATGAGATTATAAATTCTTATGCCAACAACATCAACACCGAAGAGGGCGGAACGCACTTAGACGGCTTTAAAAATGCTCTCACTAAGGTTATCAATGACTACGCAGTTAAGAACAAAATTATCAAAGAAAATGAAAAACTCTCCGGTGAGGATTGCCGAGAAGGAATAACCGCTGTTATCTCCGTTAAACTCCGTGACCCTCAGTTTGAAGGGCAGACCAAGACGAAACTCGGCAACAGCGAAATGAGAAACATCATGTATAAGGCAATGCAAGAAAACTTTGGCGACTACTTGGAAGAGCACCCAAACGAAGCAAGAGAACTTATCATGAAGAGTATCACCGCTCAGCGTGCGCGCGATGCCGCAAGAAACGCAAGGGAACTGACAAGAAGAAAGAGTGTTTTAGAGAACACCACCCTGCCTGGCAAACTTGCCGACTGCACCGAAAGGGATAGTTCGCTTTGTGAAATATATATCGTTGAGGGCGATTCCGCTGGTGGCTCTGCAAAGCAGGGCAGAGACAGGCGTTTCCAAGCGATTTTGCCACTTCGCGGTAAGATTTTGAATGTGGAGAAGGCAAGACTTAACCGAATACTTGAAAATGCTGAAATTCGTGCCATGATAACCGCCTTTGGTGCTGGCACAGGCAACGATTTTGACGAGAGCAAACTTCGCTACAACAAAATTATCTGTATGTCCGATGCCGATGTCGATGGCTCTCACATTAGAATATTGCTTCTAACTTTCTTCTTCCGCTTTATGCGCCCACTTATCGAAAATGGGCATGTCTATGCGGCACAGCCACCGCTCTACAAAGTGGCAAGAGGAAAGGAAGAATACTATTTCTACTCCGATGACGAACTCAACAACTGGTTTGAAGCAAATGGCAGAAAAGGCACCACCCTTCAACGCTATAAAGGTCTTGGCGAAATGAACCCTGAGCAACTTTGGGAAACCACCATGAACCCTGAACACCGCGTGCTTCTTCAAATAACCATGGAAGATGCCATTGAAGCCGACAAACTCTTCAATCAACTTATGGGCGAAGACCCAGAGTTAAGGCGAGAGTTCATTGAAGAGAACGCCACCCTAGTCACCGACCTTGATGTTTAATTATATTTATTCAAAAATTTAGGAGAGAAAATGATTAAAATCAAAAAGAAAAGTCCTTATCAAACTTTTTTGGATGTCTATGGCGAAGAGGCTCAACTTGATTGGGCAATCGAAGAGATGAGCGAACTTACAAAGGCAATCTGTAAGTACAAACGACACTTTAAAACCGCCGACGCGAGTGAAAAAGAGAGACTAAAGAGTGATATTATTGAAGAAACAGCCGATGTTTCGATGATGACCGATATTCTTGCATACATCTTCGGCACGCAAAAAGTGGATGAGATGAAGGAGTTTAAGTTGACTAGAGGGCTTGAACGCGCGAAAAAGGAGTGATGATGGAAAAGAAAAGTAACAATCCTTATAAAAACTTTATGGAAACCTTTGGCGATGACTACATCATGAGAATTAACATTGAAGAACTAAGCGAGTTAATTAAGGCAATTTGTAAATATAAAAGAAAATGCGAAGATGTTGACACTGATGAAAAGGAACTTCGCTATAAAATCTTAGACGGAATTGCAGATGTCGAAATCTGCATTGAAGAACTTGCCTATATGTTCGATGGATTTGACGAAATCAATAAGATTAAACAGGAAAAAATTGAAAAAGGCGCGGAAAGAGCGAAAAAGTTTAAAATAAAGAAGGAGAATTAGATGGTTTTTAGCGAGTATATAACCCACCACCCTGTGCAAGAAGAAGACGAAAACGAAATGGCTGAAGTTGGCAAGCCGATTAAAGATTTGCCTGTTTTTGGAGACAGAGTCTTTCCCCAAACAAAAAGTTTGCCATATGTGAGCAAAGCGGAATTAGAGAGAGTTAAAAGTGTCTATTACTATCTTTTTGACAATCAAGATGTCACCTACAAGCAGTTCTATGGCATGCTAGAAAAAGAGCCAAAACATAAAGAGGTTTTAAAACGCTATCCAAACCCTTCCTTTGAAGAAACTTTGGAGGAACTCATGGAGCAAGGACCTAAGCGTTTTGCTGAAGCAATTAATGCTTATACAGAAACAAAGCTAGATAAACAGCGATAAATAAGTCAAAATATTCAAGCGAAAGTCATCTACAATTTTATAGAAAAAATTACTATATTTTACTGAGCGTTATAATAACAAGCGAGACTAATTCTGAAACAACAAAATTTAGATAGACAAAAGTTATTTAAAGATAAAGGTCTTTTAGGACTATATAAAAGGAAAACCAATGAGCAATAAGAAAGAAGAAGAAAAGAAAAGTTTAAAAGAGTTAATGGAAAACGAAAAAGTCGAAAAGGTGGAAGTGATTGGAGAACTTAAAAAATCCTTCATCTCCTACGCCATGGCGGTCAATGTCAGCCGTGCCATTCCTGATGTTCGCGATGGCTTGAAGCCTGTGCATAGAAGAATACTTTTCAGCATGGGCGAACTAAACAACTTCTACGACAAAGCTCACAAGAAAAGTGCGAGAATTGTCGGCGAAGTTATGCGTAAATACCACCCACATGGCGACAGTTCCATCTATGACGCACTTGTGCGCTTAGCGCAAGACTTTTCCATTCGCTATCCACTTGTTGACGGACACGGAAACTTCGGCTCGGTCGACGGCGACCCACCAGCCGCTCAGCGTTACACCGAGGCAAGGCTAAGTAAGATTGCTTCACTTATGCTTGAAGATATCGACAAGGAAACGGTAGATTTCTATCCAAACTTCGATGACACCTTGATGCAACCAACCGTGCTTCCAGCAAAATTTCCAAATCTTTTAGTCAATGGTGCTGACGGCATTGCGGTCGGCATGGCAACAAACATCCCGCCTCACAACTTAAGAGAGGTTATTAGCGGTGTGCAAGCGCTTATCGACAACCCAGACATCGACATTGACGAACTCATTAAGATTATCCCTGCCCCTGACTATCCAACAGGCGGAATAATCATGGGAAGAACTGCGGTTAAGCACGCATATAAGACCGGCCGTGGCGGTATTTTGGTGCGTGGCAGAGCGGAGATTGAAGAGACAGGCTCTAATCGCCAAAGAATTGTCATCACGGAACTTCCTTATCAAGTGAACAAGGCGCGCTTTATCACGCAGATTGCCGACATGGTTAAAAACAAAAAGTTGGAAGGGATAAGCGATATCAAAGAGGAAAGCGACAGAGACGGACTTAGAGTTGTTGTGGATGTTAAGAAGGATGCCAACGCACAGGTCGTTTTGAACTCGCTCTATAAACACACCATGCTTCAACAGTCTAGTGGAATTATCATGCTTGCGCTTGTCAACGGCGTGCCAAGAGTTTTGAACTTAAAGGAAATGCTCTATTACTACCTTGAACATCAAAAAGAGGTCTTAATACGCAAAACTAAGTTCGACCTTAAAAAAGCGAAAGAACGCGAACATATCGTCAAAGGCTTAGTTATTGCACTCGCCTCGATTGACGAGGTTGTTAGAGTTATCAAAGCATCAAAGGATAAGAATGACGCTAGAGTCAACCTTGTAAATAACTTTGAACTTGACGAAATTCAAGCAACCGCTATCCTTGACATGACTTTAAGTAAACTTACCAATTTGGAAGTAGAAAAACTTAAAGAGGAACTAGCCGAACTAGAGCGAAAGATTGAAGATTTACAAAATATTCTCGACACCCCTTCACGCGTTCTTCAAATAATCCGCGACAACCTTGAAGAGATTAAAAACACCTATGGCGACGAGAGAAGAACAGAGATAAGCATGGATATGGGCGGAATTGACATTGAGGATTTGATTGCCGAAGAGGATGTCATCGTCTCCATGACGCACATGGGCTACATCAAGCGCATGGCTATGGATGAATACAAGGCTCAACATCGTGGCGGAGTTGGTATCACCGCTCATAAGACAAAGGATGAGGACTTTGTGGAGAAGATATTTGTCACCTCCACTCATGACGACCTCTATTTCTTCACAAACTTAGGCAAAGTGTATTCGCTTAAAGCGTATGAAATTCCAGAGGCTCAACGTCAAGCAAAAGGAAGAGCGATGATTAACCTTTTGCAACTTTCACTTGGCGAAAAAGTGGCAACAATCATACCTATTAAAAAAGATACCAAGGGCAATCTCATAATGGCAACAAAGAACGGGCTTATTAAGAAAACTCCATTAAGCGAATACGACAACATCCGTAAAGGCGGAAAGATTGCGATAAAACTACTCGACGGCGACGAACTCATCGGTGTGGACGTCACAACTGGTCGCGATGACATCTTAATCGCCTCCCGCGAAGGAAAGTGTATCCGTTTCAACGAAACCGATGTGCGTCAAGTTGGCAGAGACAGTCAAGGCGTTAGAAGCATGAAACTTGGCGCTGAGGACTGCGTTATCGACATGGCTATCATCCATGACGGAAAGAAGATTGTCACAATCTCCGAAAATGGCTATGGCAAACAGACGGAGACTGACGAGTTTAGGCTTCAACAGCGTGGCGGTATGGGTGTGAAGGCTGGCGTGTTCAACGAAAAGACTGGAAAACTTGTGGCACTAAAAGAGGTTGAAGAGGACTGCGACCTTGTTATGATTGCCGACAATGGCGTGATAATAAGAACGCACGTGTCCGATATCAGCACAATCTCGCGTGTCAGCCAAGGAGTGAAAGTTATGAAACTTCGAAATGGCTCACATATCGTCAGCGTGGCAGTCACCAAGCGTGATGAAGATGAAGAAAACGCGGAAAACGAAGAAAACATCGAAGGCGAAAAAGCAGATGAAATAGCCGAGCAACCTGAAATAGAAACCGCGGAAAGCGAAGAAGTTACAACCGACAACGAAGAAGAATAAAAATATGAAGTAAGGCAAACCTTACTTCTTTTTTTATATTAAAATAAAATAGTGTAATTTTTTTGGCTAATTTTCATATTTTTATTGATTTTTCTTTATTTTTTCATATGTTTTATGCTATAATTTATGCGAAAAAAATTTTTACTGTTTTGGAGAGGATATGAACAATAAAATTTTGGAAAAAGAAAAGAAATATTTAAGTGCTGTTCAAAAGAATATCGATGAAAATTATGAGAAGAGTCAAATAACCTATATTGGCAATCTAAAACAAATTCAAAACTATAAAAAATATTTTGCAGAAAACTTCTATGAGATAAACAAAGACGGCGGAGAAATTGCAGAAATCAATGTTCAAATTGAAAGTTTAGAGCAGAACAACCTCACTTTAACTAAACTTGCTAACCGCCTTAAAAAACAAAAGAAAGCGCCATTCTTTGGCAAATTTGAGTTTAAGGCGGATGGCGAAAGTGAACCAAAAAGTTACTATATCGGCATCGGTCACCTTCAAAACAGCGAACATGTGAATATGGTCTATGACTGGCGTGCCGACATATCTTCGCTTTACTATGACGATGTTTTAGGGCGCACCTCCTACACCTGCCCTGAAGGCGAAATAAAGGGCGAACTTTCACTTAAAAGACAGTTTAAAATTGAGCAAGGCGTGATGAAATACTATATCGACTCTAACCTTGTTATTGACGATAACATCTTGATGGAGGAACTATCCAAAAACTCCTCCGCTAAGATGCACGACATCGTTTCCACCATACAGAAAGAGCAAAACACACTTATAAGAGAGAACGAACTTAAGAACGTCATCGTGCAAGGTGTGGCAGGCTCTGGAAAGACCTCGGTTGCCATGCACCGCGTGAGTTACCTACTATATAAATATCGCAAAACGCTGAAAAATGAGGATGTTTTAATTCTCTCGCCTAGCGAACTTTTTGCCGATTACATCGATGAGGTTTTGCCATCACTTGGCGATGATAAACCTTTCACAACCACTTTCTCCACCATGGCAAGAAAACTGCTCGGGCAGGACTTTATCTCGCGCGAGCAACAACTCGACAAACTGATAACTTCGGGCTCGCAAAAGGACTTTGAAAACATCGCCATAAAGTATAGTTTTGAATTTTTGGAGGACTTTAAAAACTTTTTAAACAACGACATCTGCAACCTTTTCATACCTAAAACCATGGTTTTCGGCACGCTTGTGATTACGGAAGAGGAAATTAGAGACATCTACTACAACAAACTTAAAAATTTACCTATCTACAAGCGAATTGAGACGATTGCCGAACACATCGTCGACCTTTTCAATGTGCCTCGCGCAAAAAATATCCACTTCTACAATCGCGCAAAGAAACTTTTATACAATAAAATGATCACCACCGACTGCGTGAGAATATACAACATCTTTCTTCGCTCGGTGGAACTTGACGAAGTGCAAGAGATTAGCGCCTACGATATCGCACCGATACTCTTAATTAAAGAGAATTTATTCGGCTTCGACCACAATTACGACGCAAAATATGTGGTTGTCGATGAGATGCAAGACTACTCGCCGTGCCACTTCTATCTCTTTGAAAAGATTTGGCACTGCCCTAAGATGTATCTCGGCGATATCAATCAAAGCATCGACAAAAATCTATCCAAAGACTATTTAAGCCTGCTCGCGAAAGAAATCAAGGCAAAAATCTACTATTTGAATAAATCATATCGAAGCACCATGCAAATCGCCAAATTCTCACAAAAGATACTCGGCAAAAAAGTGGCAAACAATGTCAACAGAAATGGCGATGAGGTGGAATTCTATAGAACAAAAAACACCGTTCAAAAGATTGAAGAGGTTGTCAAATCTCATAGAGACCAAACTGTCTGCGTCGTATGCAAGGATATGAAAGAGATTAAATCTCTGCAAAAGGCTAGCAAATTTATTAACACCTTTGAGGTTTTGGATGAAGAGAAGGAAATGACCGAAAGCAAGACTCTTCTAAGCACCATCATAAACTCGAAGGGCGTGGAATTTGACGTGGTTATCATTCCATTTGCAAATGATGAAAACTATCATAATGAACTTGACCGCAATCTTCTCTATGTCGCTTCCACTCGCGCGCTTCACAACCTATACTTCATAGCGGATAAAAAACCAAGTAGATTTTTAACAAAGAAATAGTTAAAATATTAGAGAAGCAATCAGCGACAATTTGATAAAGAAAAATCGTTTTTAATTATATAATTATCTTTTCATAACGAATTTTTATACATGCAAATTTGCTATTTAAAATATTGTAAATTATAAAACTTTTATTTTATGCATAGTTTATTATCTTTATGCAAAAATGCAGTTGATTAATTTTTGATATAAAACGCTTAAAAGCGCGAAAAATGTATAAAAACTCAAAAAACAATGTGGAAATGTGGATAACTTATGTGGATTTCTCCACTTTTATCCACTTTTTTATGCAATGTATAAAGATAAACAGATGTGTATAAAAATTTATTGTGGATAAATTTTAGGCGAATTTTTAAAGTGCGACGCTTATTTTTGCTAACAATAATTGACTTTTCTATGCGTTAGCGTTATACTTAATATATCGAAATTTGGCTATATAAAAGATTTTTTCGAAAGAAAATATTTTAACTTAATAATGTTAAAATATCTATTAAAATTTTAGGAGTTAAAATTGGAAAACAAATTGATTGCACCAAGAAAAATTCAAGGCTTCTGGGAACTTATGCCTAAGGAAGAGGTTTTATTTGAAAACATGCTTGCTCGCTTAAGAAAAGTGTTTGAAAATAACTGCTTCCTACCTCTCGACACGCCTGTTGCGGAGTTTAGCGAGATACTGCTTGCCAAAAGTGGCGGAGATGTGGATAAAGAAATCTATCGTTTCACAAAAGGGCATGCCGACATCTGCCTTAGATATGATTTGACCGTGCCACTTGCTCGCTTTGTGGCTGGAAATTACAATGTTTTAGATTTTCCGTTCAAACGCTATCAAATTGGTAAAGTTTATCGTGGAGAACGCCCACAAAAAGGAAGATTTCGTGAGTTTTATCAGTGCGATGCTGACATCATCGGCGAAGAATTGCCACTCACCTACGACGCCGAGTGCATAAAGTTATACGCGCCATGCTTTAAGGAACTTAACCTTGATGTTGTTGTGGAAATTTCCAACAGAAAAATTCTCGCTGGCTACTTTGAAAATTTGGGCGGAAACGTTGTTGACCTTATGACCATCGTCGACAAGATTGACAAGTTGCCAAAAGACGAGATTGTTTCGCTTTTTAAAGAAAAAGGGTTGTCAGGTTCAGATATTGAAAGAACATTAAAAATCATAAGCACAAGCGGAGATATTGACAAAATTAAATCACTCTCTGTCATGTGCGACAACGAAACTTTCCAAAAGGGACTTGAAGAACTTGGCGTTTTAGACGATAGATTAAGAGCGCTGGGCATGGAAAACTACACCTACAATCTTTCCATCGTGCGCGGACATGACTACTACACTGGCACTGTGTTTGAATGCTACATCAAGAGCAAGCGAAATCTTGGCGCTATCGGTGGTGGCGGAAGGTATGACAACCTTTGCAAAAACTTTATGGACGTCAAGATGCAAGGCGTTGGCATGAGCATCGGCATCACTCGCCTATTTGATATTTTGAAGAGCGAAAACTTGCTTGACACCGAAAATCTTAACAGCGTAGATTTAGGAATAATCACCTTTGACGAAACCTTAAACGCTGGACTCAGTCTTATGACTAAGTTTAGAGAGAGCGGAGTTAAAGCGGACATCATCAACGAAACCAAATCTTTTAAGGCGAAGATGAAAGAAGCAAACAAGCGCAATCTTCCTTACATTTTAATCTTAGGCGAAGATGAAGTGAAATCGTCCTGCTACACTCTAAAAGATATGCGCTCTGGCGCGCAAGAAAAATTGAATTTTGATGAAATTTTACAAAAACTTAAAGTTTAATGAGATTTAAGTTTAAATGTGTAAAAAATAAATTCTAAGTTTGGTAAAATTTTAATATTGCAAAAAATATTTAAATATAAAATTAAACCAAAAATATGAAAATAATATATAAATTTAGCAAATATTGCGAAAAATTAGCAAATATTTTGAAAAAAACTAAAAAATTAATTAAAATTTGATAATAAAGAGGTAAATATGGAAAAGAAAAAAATTTTAGTCACAAGCGCTCTTCTATACATCAACGGGCTTCCACACCTTGGCCATGTGGCTGGATGTTGGCTTCCTGGAGACATTTTTGCGCGTTTCAATCGCACCTACGGCAACGACACCATCTATGTCAGCGGAACGGATGACTACGGCACAACAAGTTATATAAGCGCGAAAAAACTCAATATGGAGCCGAGCGACTACATCAAGATGATGAACGATAAGATGAAGACCATCGCCGACAAACTCAACATCAAGTTCGACATTTTCAGTGGCACAAACACCAAAGAGCATGCTGAAATAACCTGCGAAATCTTCAACGAGTTAAATAAGAATGGCTACATCTCAGAAAAGGAAAGCAAGATGTGCTATTGTGAGCACGACAAAACCGCCCTTGCTGACAGGTTCGTCTATGGCACCTGCCCATATTGTGGATATGACAAAGCGTATGGCGACCAATGCGACAACTGCGGAAAGACCTACGATATTGAAGAACTTAAAAATCCTAAGTGCTATTTCTGTGGCAACGATGCCGTGTTTAAGAACACCAAGCACCTATACATCCGTCTCGACAAATTGCAAAATGAACTTAAAAAGTGGCTAGACACCAAGAAAGACATCTTCCGCCCATACGTTTACAACATGGCAATGAAGTGGATAAACGAAGGGCTTAATCCTCGTTGCATAACGCGTGACATCCAATGGGGAATTAAAGTGCCACTTAAGGGCTTTGAAGATAAAGTCTTCTATGTGTGGTTTGACGCGCCTATCGGCTACATCTCCATAACAAAGGAACTTGGCGGAGATGAAATGGTTAAAGACCGCTGGCAAAACAAGGACTGCGAGATATACAACTTTATCGGCAAGGACAACATTGATTTTCACGCTGTTTTCTTCCCATGTGTGGAACTTGGAAGCAAGAAATATAACCTTGCACACAACGTTGTCGGCTTCAACTTTTTGAATTTTGAAGGTCAAAAGTTCTCTAAGTCCAAAAAGGTGGGAATTTTCTGCGAAAGTTTGCTAAATTCTGACATCGACATCGACTCGCTTCGCGCATACCTACTTTCCATCTTCCCTGAAAACAAGGATAGCGACTTCTCATACGAAGGTTTCAAACTCAACACCAATGCCGAACTTGTTGGAAAGTATGGCAACTTCTTTAACCGCACTCTCAACATGATAAACAAAAATTTTGGTGGCGAAATCAGCATTGATTTTGAGGATATAAAAGATAAGTTGGACGAAAATGATAAGGAAATGGTGGACGCTATCTCCACCTGCCCAACAACAACCGCAGACCTATTCAAACAGACAGAATTTAGAGCGGCATATAAAGAAATTATGCGTTTCGCGTCTATTGGAAACACCTATCTTGAGAAAACTGCGCCATGGTCACTTATCAAAAACGGCGATGTGGAAGGTGCAAAAAAGGTGCTTTATTTATGTCTCAATATGGCAAAGTCGCTTGCCATTGTTGGAAGCCCAATCATGCCAACAAAGACCGCGGAAATTTGGGAACAACTCGGCTTTTCTGGTCGCCCAGATGAAAACGGACTTTGGGAAGAAGTCTCCAAAATCAACATTCCAAAATCGCATAAAACAAGCTTTCCAAAACCACTCTTTATGCGCCTAGACGACGAAACCATCGAACGCTACAAAAAAGAGTTGGAAGGGAAGTAAAAAGATAACTTACAACACTTTTTATTCATAATTAAAAAAGAGATAGTGATATTAAAAAATATGTAAAAAATACCTCTAATTAATTAGAGATATTTTTTCATAATGTTGATAAATATTTTAACAGAAACTTTGATATGCAGGCATTATACTTTTTTCGTCACAATATGCCTAAATCAAGGTCAAGTGTAACCATGCTTGCAAAAATTTTCATGGTGGTAACAACGTTGGATAACGCATATTCTCCATTATTTTCGCTAACGCCCACAGTAAGGTCAAAATCGCCAATTAGACTTGTGCCAGTTAGAGTTTCGCCTTTAATGCCGAGTGTATAACCAGTCAATTTCTCTACAATAGTTCCACTTTCGGTGGTTTCCTCAACTGTATTACGATTGAATGATTGTAATGTTTCTTCCAACGAAATATTAGGTTCCATTAAGCCCATTCCCCAAGTTATTAAATCAACCATACTGTCGGTCAAACCAATCGCTTGCGCCATGATGATAATAATATTTGAAGTTCCGTCTGTAGTTCCTAACATTTCAGATGTTTTGTATGACCATTCTTTAACACTACCATCAGTATCTTGGTGAATTGTCAAAATATATTCTCCATTACCATCTTTCGCAAAAGTTATCGTTGAAACTCTCTTATCATATTCTCCGATAGTTGAATACTTAGTTGTTTCTCCAAAGAAAGCTGAAACTCTATCAAGATAAGTTGTGCCAATAAGTGCTTCTGGACTCAGATATGCCACAACTGAAAAATCTACTAAGTTAATTGTCACATCAACATCAATATTTATAGCAGTCAAATCAGTAAGTATTTTTAAATATGCAGTCCCACTTAGATTAATTGTGCGTTCATTTATTTTATTCACTGCGATGTCCATAAACTCTGGCAGACTGCTTAGGTCGTGATGTGTGGCTGAAGTGTTGTAGGTAAATTCAAAGTTATCTTGAACTCCATTCGAGTTAGTGTCTGTCTGTTGGTCGTCCGCTGGCTCTCCATATTCAAAGTTGATGTTTGCATACATATCACCAAGCGTAAAACTGATGCTTGTTGGCGAGCAGACTGTTACGCCATCTACAATCTCTTTTGTGAATAAGATTGTTAAATTGCCAACATCTTCTCCGCTAACTATGCTGATGATAAGGCTGGATGTGCTATCTTCGTTCACAAAAGAGATGTTATCAAGCATCTTTAAAATGTTGGAAACGCTTAAAAGTGTGGAGTCAACAGTTGTGACAACATCGTCGCCTTCCTCTTTATTTAAGCCCATAAGTTCACGCAAGAAACTGAAATCGGTGGTCGACTGCTCAAACGAAGTGGTCAAATCCCAACTTTCGAGTATTGCAGGGTCAAGTTTAACATTCGTTATTCCCAAAATCATGGCAATTAGGTCACTCATGCTAGCATTTTCTATATGTCCACGGAATTTTGTGTCGGAATTTATGAAATTGTCATGTGCATAGGTAATGTAAAGTCCGCTTGTGTTCGGGGTATTCTCATCTTCGTATTCATTGCTATTATAGTAGATGGATGCCTCATGTGCTGTGGTGGTAGATGTGTTATCTTCTGAAACGCTTGTTGTTGTAATATTCATGTCGCCTTGCACCTTCAGTGACTTACCACCAAACAAAGTGGAAACAATCTTCCTATCTTCTTCCGCCTTATTTTCAGCGTTAATCTCTTCCGCAAGTTCCACAAGAACATTGCTGTCTGTGAATTCTGTGTTGCCCAACTTTGCATTTAGTGAAAGTTTATAGAGCGTGGCAGTGATATCTTCAGTGGTATAAGAATAGGAGCCGTTGTTTAAATAATCAAGCAATCCTTTCGCAAGAGATAAAAGTCCCTTGATGTTTTCAAAGTTGTTTAAGGAATACTTGCCGTCCTTACCCTTAAGGCTCATAACATTGCCTAGTTCGTCAAAGACAATGTCATCCATGAACAGGCTGTTCGTTCCTATCGCCACATTTGAAAGGTAGATTGCAAAGTTTTTATCTTTCGTTATTGCCTCTTCATTTTCAAGCCACCACTCTTCGTAACTATCATAGATGTCGGTGTTAGGGTCGACTATGTTTGCGCCTATCACAACTTTTGTTGGATAGATTTTGCCGTTTGCGCTTTCGCCGAACGCTTGCATAACGATATCGGCAAATTTAGCGGTTTCGGTGTATTTCAAATCTTCGCCGATATTGATTTGCACGCCACCGTCAATCCAATTTGCGCTTATGCTATTTAGTGCTGGTAAAATCACATTAAATGTGGCGGTTAAATTTTCCATGCCAGAGATAGTCAACTTTAAGTCATCGCTGACAAATGTCAAAATCTCATCTATGGTCGACTCTGATAAATTGAAAGTGAGCCTTAAGCCTTGAAGGTCAAGATAGATGTCATCATCAAGTAGATAGATATAGGTTTCAATGTTCATAGCGCTTGTGTAGACGCGAACATATGGCACATATTCCTCGCCCTTACGCACAATCATGGCAAGCATATCGCCATAGAAAGAGGTTGTGCTGTATCTAACTGCCAAATCGCCAGAGATTGCATAGGTGTAGTCATCCACCTTGATATCTTCCACAATGTCAAAGATTGGCGTGATGTCTTCTTCGTTGCCAGTTGGCGCTGTTAAAGTGAAGTCGCTTGCATTGATTTGAAGGTCACTGACATTTAATGTGATATCATAACCTGAAATATTCTTAGCAAAATTCAAGCCAAAGGTGTTTGTGTTTTTGTTGTAAGTTAGAATTAGGTCGATAAGATTTTCGTTGCTTGCAACTTCATTTGAATTGATAGCGGTTAACTCTTCATTTTCGCTTGCAAGCAAGGATATTGTGTAGGTCAAAACGCCGTTCTCTTCAATCTCAGTTAAGGTCAAGTTCTTCAATATCTCTAAAATGTCGATATTTTCAAAATCAACTCCAAGTTCGGCACTGACCTCGTCAAGCGCACTTGCCGTGTCCATGCTCACGCCAAACTCTGTGAGTAGTTCTGTCAAATTCGCTTCGTCCAAGTTGAGTTTTAAACTCTTCTCGCCGATTGTTGCATAGACCACATGGCTATTTAACATATCTTCGCCATAAAGGAAGATGTTTAGTTTCAAGCCGTCGATATCCACATCAACATCTAGGTTGAAACTCATTGATTTAATGTCAAACTTTCCTAAGCCACTCACTTTGAGTAAATCGTCAATTTCAACGTCGATGTTAAAGGTTAAGTTTTCAGCATCCACAATCTCTTTGAAGATTTTAAGTAGATTTTCCACGCGAACAAAGTCGTCGGTTGGAACTGTGTTGTTGTCGATGTTGATTGCTGTCACCTTGCCGTCAGTGAATACAAATGTGTCTAAACCTTCCGCCTCTTCGCCTAACATGATGTCGTCTAACTTAAATATCAAGGAATATGCTTTGCCAGTTGCGGAAAGTTGCGAGGATATTTGAATGTAATCTAGAACCATCACGCCGTTATCAGCATATGTCACGATGTCTAAGTCGCTGTTTGAAAGTTTAAGGTTATCGTTAACCACAATCTCGCTATCCAAACTTATATTAAAGCCGTTTGTTAAGCCCGAAATTGTGATGTCGGCAAGTGCTGGCATGGCAATGGTTATCGTCTCAATGGCGTCAGCGCTTAAATTAAATTCTTCTTCTAAAATGTTTGTAAGTTCTTCAATATCAAGTTCATTAATGTTCACTGCAAACATCAAGTTCTCGACATTTAGATATATCTCTTCTTCAACAAGGTATGCATTTATCTTAACACCCTCAATCTCGGTGCTAAGAGAAATATATGGCAAATATTCATTTCCGCTCTTTAGCAACTGCGCCGAAATGCGTGCCTGATAGGATTTATCATCAAGCGTGATGGTTGCCACACTTGAAAGAGCGTATCCATTCTCAACCTTTGCGTTCTCCACAATGTCAAAGATTGGTGTGATGTCTTCTTCGTTGCCAGTTGGCGCTGTTAAAGCAAAGTCGCTTGCATTGATTTGAAGGTCACTGACATTTAATGTGATATCATAACCTGAAATATTCTTAGCAAAATTCAAGCCAAAGGTGTTTGTGTTTTTGTTGTAAGTTAGAATTAGGCCGATAAGATTTTCGTTGCTTGTAACTTCATTTGAATTGATAGCGGTTGACTCTTCATTTTCGCTTGCAAGCAAGGATATTGTGTAGGTCAAAACGCCGTTCTCTTCACTCTCAGTTAAGGTCAAGTTCTTTAATATCTCTAAAATATCGATGTTTTCAAAGTCCACTCCAAGTTCGGCACTGACCTTGTCAAGCGCACTTGCCGTGTCCATGCTCACGCCAAACTCTGTGAGTAGTTCTGTCAAATTCGCTTCATCCAAGTTGAGTTTTAAACTCTTCTCGCCGATTGTTGCATAGACCACATGGCTATTTAACATATCTTCGCCATAAAGGAAGATATTTAATTTCAAGCCGTCGATATCCACATCAACATCTAGGTTGAAACTCATTGATTTAATGTCAAACTTTCCTAAGCCACTCACTTTGAGTAAATCGTCAATTTCAACATCGATGTTAAAGGTTATGTTTTCGGCATCTTTAACCACTTTAAAGATGTCTATAAAGTTTGCTAGGTCGACATAATCTTGAACACTGACCATGCCACTCTTTGTGTTAAGATTTAAAACCTCATTTCCGTCTAACTCCATATCGGATAGATATTGCGTGCTTTGACCTATCATGATGTTTGAAATTTCCACGCCGACCTCTTTTGGAGTTCCATCCATTGTCAAAGTTGTTGTTAGATTTAATAGGTCTGGCAAGATATTTTCGTCGATAGTTTTTGTTATAAGCGTAATATTAGAATTACTCAATGAAATTGTGTCATCGAAAATGATTTCATCTTGTAGTGATAGTTCAAAGCCATTTTCTAAAACTTTGATATTGAAGTTTTCAAAGGTTGGCATAGCAACCGTGACTGCCATGAGCGCCTCAACATCCAAGTTGATATTATACTCTTCCAAAATGCTTTCGATTTCAGGAATATTGTCAATATCAAATTTGAAATTGAGTTGTTCAATGCTTAAATAAATGGTGTTGTCGATATAGTAGATATATGCGTCAACTCCGCCCACATTTGTCTTGAAGCGAACAAATGGAAGCACTCCATTTCCAGAATCAACAATCTTCGCGCCAACACTGCCTGCTAACTCCTTACCGTCATATTTAACAACAACATCGCCAGATAGTGCGTAACTATTATCATCTAACTTTGCGTTTTCCACGATTTTTAGAAGAGAAGAGATGTCTAACTCTTCGCCTGCTGGTTCGGTGTCGATGTCAAAATTTTGGTCGTCAAGCGTGATTGAGTCAATCGCGCAATTAATCTTGTAGTTATTGACAGTGAGTTCTCTCACAGACGCCGTCATATTTTTGAAATCTTCGCTGGTATCGAGTGTCAAACGCAGATTTCCAAAGTAGATGGTGAAACGATAGGCATTTTCCGAGACATTTTCAACGATTTCTAACTTTGTCATTATATTTTCCATGCTAAGGTCAGTTAAATCAACGCCGATAACAGTGCCGACAGCATCTAAAATACTGCTCAATTGTTCTCCGCCACTGAAACTTGATAGCAAGGCGGAAAAATCAATCTCTTCCATAGAAGAAATTTCATTCAAGTCGAGTTTAAAAAGGCTATCATTTATATTGATATGAAGAAAACTATCTAATTCGCTATTTTTAAAAATTTCGATGTTATACGAAGTGTCATTAAGAGCGGTTTTCAAAGTTACATCAAAATCAAAGTTTTGCATGTTGACTTTGGCGTCCACATCCAAGTCAACATCCAAATCATTTCCGACAACAGATATGTTCATATTCGCCGTCACATTTTCGGCGCCCATAAAGGCGTTTAGAAGTTTGTTCATGTTTGAGTCTTCCGAAGCATCAACATTACTACCTGGTAAGGTCGGCGTGAAAGAGACATCGCCAAACAGCATAATATAACTAAAAAAAGAACATAGGGCAATTATCATGTAGATTGAAATTGTCCTAAACATCTTCGATAAAAATGTTCGTTCTCTTTTCTCTGGGCTACGCATATTTCTCCTAATTTAACTTGCAATTACGCTAAAGATAGCGCAAGGTATTGTTCAATGGTTTCGTCATCATAGTAGAAGACATCTTCAAAGTCGTCATTGACTGGAGCATTTGGTAAAATACTTGTGTCTATATTATAACTTTCTGAGTAGTGAATGGAAAGTATATTAAAATCGCTGTCCATAGTTACTGTCATTTCCACACTTTTCCATGAAGGAAGTTCCGATTGCTTTGGCGGAGTTGTTGGAATGTCTCCACTAAAATGCCGAATTTCATAACTATAGTAAAAAGCAGCATATGTGGCATATTCGCCTGTCATTTTGATGTTGAAAACATATTGATTGTCGCTATTTAAGGTGACATTTGTGTCATAAGTGCCTTCCTGTGTGGTAAGGTCAGAAACAATATAAGTGAGCGGGGTTGTTGGCTCTGTGTTGAAGAAAGATTTATACTCATCAAGCGTTAATGTCTTTGCAGTGCTTTCGTCAAGGTCTACATAGTATTCATCCACAGTATTACCTTTGATGTTATTCTTATCTCTCGTTTCGTTAAGATATATTTCATTAGGATTATCATATTCATATCTTTGTTTAACTGCCATGGAAGGCGCCATGTCCATTTTCGCAGGGCTCATTTTGAGATAATATATACCATCTTCGGTTGAAGTTTTGATCGCCTTCATATTTTGAGTTATACCAAACAAACTTTCAACACTACCGCTTAAGATTTTCACATACCTATCCGTGTTTTTAAGTTTATACTCGCCGATTTGGTATAGTTCGACAGCCGAAAAAGAGGTTCTTCTTCCGCTGACAGCGTCTTCATAAAGTTGCCTTATTTCGTCCTCGTCATCACGAAGAGCCGCCTCAGTCAAACTCGATGTGTCGACCGCTGGAATTAGACCGCTAACATAAACACTTCCTATTGCCACACCAGTGATAACGGCAACAAGAATGATAACGCCATATAGGATATAGTTTTTTATGTTAGTCAATATCTTCTCCTTAAAAGGTTAAATTTAGTCTTTGAAAATAACTGAAAATTATTTCATTAATAGTATAACACAAACTCTTAATAATGTCAATCAAATAGTTAAATAATTTTAAATATTTTATGCGGGTCACCTTGACAAAAATTGTAAATTTTTCAAAATTTTTCTAAAATGAGACAAACTTCTAAATTTGCTGTCTTTGGAAACATATCAAAAATTTTCACTTTGTCTATTTTGTAAAATTTTGTTAAAGATTTGAGGTCGCGCACAAGCGTAGAAAAATTACACGAAATGTAGATGATTTTCTTGATGTTTGCCTTTATAATTTCGCTCAAAACCTCGCTTTTGCAACCTTCTCGCGCTGGGTCAAGCACAACGGCATCAACATCCGTGGCAAACTTTCCTATCACATCCTCGACCTTTGCATTGACATTGAGCATATTTGGAGATTTGATTTTTTCTGCAATAAGATGAGAGGACTTTTGCATTTCAATTCCAACAACTTTTTTCGCCTTTTTAGATAGTATTTTCGAAAGCACGCCTTGACCTGAGTAGGCATTTATAACCACCTGCTCGCCGATATTGTTTAAAACAAATTTATACAACTTTTCTGCCATATCTTTATTCACTTGCAAAAATGATTTAGCGTCGATGTCAAATTCTTCGCCCATTAGTCGATATTTCATATCGGTGTTGTTATAGATTTTCACAACTTTTGTTTTGTCGCTCTCCAAAATTTCGCCAACAGCAATAACAACAGGATAAGAATTTAGCACTTCATCATACACAAACTTTTCCTTTTGAGAAAATAGGAAAATTATCATAACGCCATTTTGATAACTTCTAAATGCGACATTTTTTAAATATTGAAAGTGATTTTTGCTCAAAAATTCTCTCACCACTTTCAGCGCCAACAAAATATTCTTTTCTGCAAGCATGCAAGAGTCTACGGCTACAAAATCATGAGTGAGATTTGATATGTAACCCAATTCGCCATTTTTATAGGTCAATTTGATTTTATTTCTGTAATTGTAGACTTTTTCGCTTTTTTCAACATCGATCTCGCCCGAAAAATTTATTTTTTTTAATTCATTTTGCAAGATATGTCTTTTTAATTCCAACTCGCGCTCGTAAGTGAGATGCTGAAAGTCGCAACCACCACATTTGCCATAGTAAGGACACGGCGGAATTACGCGAAAGGGCGACGCTTTTTCAATCTCGGAAATTTTGCCGATGTCAAACTTCGAGGTCGTTTTGACGATTTCAACATCCACCTCTTCGCCAATATCGGTTTGCGGAACAAACACCACTTTGCCATTCTCTTTCGCTACGCCATTTCCGCTATACGCTATATCAATTATTTTCATCTTCCATTTCCTTTTTAATATACGCCATTATTAGTTCCACCACAAAATCTATCTCATCTTCTGTCAACTCCCTATTTTTAGGAATTTTCCACCATTTATTTAAACATCCACGGCAACATGTCGCTGTGGCGTGTTGAGCGATAAAGACAGGATGATTTCTCATCGGCGTTTGCTTGCCGTCGTTAGGAATGTCTTTTGACGCCAACCTTTTAGTTATGAAATCATAAGCATGCGATTCTATCGTTTCCATACCTTTGGTCTTGACATACATAACATCTTTCGTCTTTAAGTGAAATTTGCTCCTAAACGGCGAGGTGGAGAGTTTTTTAAGGCACTCATCAATCGAATTTGTATCCATACTTTCCTAAATCCACCTTTCCGTCAATGACAGCCACGCCCTCGTCCCTCAAAAGTTCTTCTTGTCTGTTTATTCCGCCAAAGGCAAAGGCGGAAGAGAGTTCGCCAAAGCGGTTGACCACTCTGTGACACGGTATCTCGCCAGGCTTTGGGTTGACATGAAGCGCCCAGCCCACTTGCCGTGACATACGCTTATTGCCTATCGCACGCGCAATCTCGCCATAGGTCACCACCTTGCCCTTTGGCACTTTTTTAACTAAACCATAGACATTTGCAAAAAAATTCTTATTTATATCCACTTTTTGCTCCTAAAAAATGATTAATATTGACCTTATTATAGTCCAAAAACACGAAATAGTCAAATAAACGCAATGTGTTGAGTGAAGAGTGAAAGGAAGGCATGCCTTCCAGTGAAGGAAAACCTGCGGTTTTCAGTGAAGAGTTAGGGAAGATTTTGGACTGCAGTGTTGTCGCTCTAATTGAAACCACTTTAAGCAGCGACAAAATCGCCAACGAAGTGCGATTTTCGTTTGGTCGCTAAAGGAGTAAATAAATGAATAATAAGGCTTTTGGCGTAAGACAAAAGACGAAATGAAGTGCCGTTTGCGACGCAAGAGTGAAGGCGAACCGTCAGTTCGCAGTGAAGAGTTGTGGAAAGTTTTGAGAAAATAAGTTTTGCATCAATAGCATAAGCCAAAGTATAGGGATGATTTTAGAGAATAAATTATTTATGATGATTATGGATATTTAAAATTTAAAAAAAGAATTCTAAAGCGGAAAAAGTTTTGAGAAAAGTGTGCGAAATCTCGCGTTGACTTGACAAGGCAAAACAAAATGGATATAATATAAACTATGTGATGATAAAATTTAAGCAAGTTAAATTTTAATTTTGCTAAACGCAAAAACATAACAAATTGTGTTCATCACATAGTATGTATGACCATCAGTCTCACTCAAATGCGACTTCGTCGCGCTTGGTTCAACTTCCGATAATATAAAAATATGATTATGCGGATATGGCGGAATGGCAGACGCGCTAGGTTCAGGTCCTAGTGAGAGCAATCTCATGCAGGTTCAAATCCTGTTATCCGCACCAAAGAAAAAACTGCGCTTATTATTCATTTTGAAAACAAGTTTCAAAATTTCATTTGTTGCTTGTTTTTTCTTTTTTGCGACCAAACGCAACTCGCATTACATTGGTGAGTTGGTCGCAACTTTGAAGAGGATTATTTTTGTTTGTATTCTTCTTTTTTATTTTTTCTCCTTTAATCTTTCTTTCGGTTTGAATTATTTTTGAAATAAGAGACAAAAAAGCATGCCATTTCGGCATGCTTTTTAACTATCTGGTTCTTTCTTTTGACACTGGAACTATTTGAGTGCCATTTGTGTTTTCATTAGAAAGTTCTTCTCTTAAAGCTTCTTGTGCTTGTTCTATGTTTTCTTGACTTAGTTGATTTGGATAACTTGAAGTTTCTGGTTCTTCAGAAGTTAAGGTGTAAAGAGCAGGTGAACCTGGAACTTTACCATCAGTAATCTCACTTACCGCTGTTTTAACAATGCCTTCCTTAGACTCCGTCTTTCCGCTGTTAGAATACACATTCACGCTTGCTTTGTCAACATTGAAATTTTTATCCAAAGTCACAACAACTGTATCATAGTGAGCGTTGATTGTGACAGTGGTTGTGGAGGTGGTTGTGCTTCCATTTTCGTTTTCAGTTTCTACTTCAATTTCTTCGTCGTGTGTTGGAACGCCTGTAATCTGGTAGAAAATTCTGCCATTTTCATCAGTCAAATTGTTGTAGATGTTATTTCGCGTATAATCATCAAACATTAAACCGTCGAGAGACGCATATTCTTTAATCTCTGGCTCAGGATCAGACAACAATGCAGTTTCAAGACCCTCCGCGCTAGTCACAGCAATATCTGTGGTGTTTTCGAAAGATATTTCTTTTAAATTTCCTTCTTCGTTAATACCATAGATAACACCATTTTTTTTGGAATCATTGTAATGAACATTTACTATTAGAATGTTATCACCAGTAATCGCATTAACTGTCTCTTGCAAGTTTCCTTGACTGTCATTCAAGTCAAAATCTTCTTCAGGCACTTCCGCTTCAATTTGATTTAAATTTTCCTCATATGTTATCGCAAAGGCGTTTGAATATGCATCCACTGCCTCAGTTGCTAATTGCCTTGACAGACCTTTATATCTCAAAAGTTCCTCAAATGAAGAAGAATTATTTGTCCCGTTAGGATATATAATATCACCTTCGGCAAGTGAAACACCATGTTCAGCAATTTCCTGCCCTGCCGCTGCGCCTAATCCTTCAAAGCTTCCTCTAATTGCTTCAGCTGTGTAGTCCATTCCTTCTATAATGTTGCCAGCTGCCGCTCTAGCAAAATAGTTTGTGTTATTATCAATGGCAGTTTGATAGTTATAACCAAATGTCGAAGCATACGTGGTTGAATTAAACATCTTTTCAATCTCACTTTCAGAAGCCGTGTCGATAATAACATTACTTTCGTTGTTTAAAGATGTGTAATTGAATAGATTTGCATATGTCTTGCCTTTTGTATCGGGTAAGCTTGCAGTCTCAATTCCATTTGAATCATTTCCATATGTTTCTTCCGAAATTTCCAAAGTGTTAAAAATATGTGCTAATGACCCCTCACGTGCTGCATTTTCTATTGCACTTCTATTTATGTTATCGGAAATTTGACCACCGCCTAGCGAAGTTATTATTGTTGCCGCAACTACACCACCTAAAACTGCACCTATAACGCCAGCCTTAGCATATTTTAATGCCTCACCAATCTTAACGATTGGACTGCCATTTTCAATATATTTGTCGCCATTGCTTTCGCTGTCTAGTGCGGTGTATGTTTCATATGGCAAGCCATTTTCTCCCCCTAAGCGTTCTGCGAATGCGGTTTTGCTCTTATCTTTTTCTGCTTCTCTCCATTCGCTAACCAATGTTTGCAATGGTTTATTCTCACCAAACACAATCATATTATTGCTTGTTAAGGCTGAATTTCTACTGCTTGCCTTTGGATATACAACTGCAACAACAAGATTTTTCTTGCCTTTTGCATGAGTAAATTCACTAACCTTATTTACTCCTAGGATTTTTCCGTCATTATCTTTTGTTGGAAGCGCAAGGTTGTTGCCTATTTGAAGATAAAGGTCATGTTTTCCGTTGTTTCCAGCATATTTGCTTACATATAACCTAACTGTTGACTTACCTATAGGCGAACCAGCGTCCTTTGCTCTCGCTTCCGCTTTATCCATCTTTTTCTGCCATTTCTTTTTAGTCGCCTCGTCTTCAGCCATATTATATTGTTCACGTGCATCATTATATTCTTCCCAGGCTTGGCTTGATTTAGAATTGAACTTAGAGTTAGTAATATCTATTTTTTCATCAGACACCATTTTTCTCTGTGCTCTTCTTGCAAAATTACCATACTTTCTTTGTTTTGCAGGTAAATCACTTATAAGTGAGTTAGGAACGCCTTTAAATTCATAGTAACCTGCAACCACATCGTTGCCATTCACTTTAATAAATTTAGGAAGCCCGCTACGTCTTTTTGAGCCTGGCACCGCGCTTTGTCTTTGCAATTCTTCATGCATTCCTCTCAAATATTCTCGTGCAAGCATTTTGCCATCATAGTGCAATACAGGATCGCCTTTTGGAACAAGTCCTGGAGTTTGTCCTTTATTAAATGCTTTAAACTTGTTTGCGGAACTAGCGCTTTTTTTCTTTTCAATTTTTAGGGCATCTGCTATTGCATCTACACTATCTTTAAAATCCTTATTCTTTTTATCACCGCTTCCGCTTATAATTACTTTAGTTCTTCCACTACTCTCTAGGTTACCTAAAGTCATATCATCTTTCAAGATAACACAAGAAACTTCAAGCGTTTTATCACCTAAAGCCTTCCTTGGACCTGTACTTTGAAGTGCAATTCGATATTTATTTCCTGCTTGTGCCCGTGGGCAATATACTAAAACTTTTCCCCTTAAATCGCTAACTTCATAAGTGTCTGGAACCAAATACGCCACCAAATTATCTGAAGCGCCTTTTGCTTTAATGACACTGTCGTCCGTTTTAAATTTCTCTATAGCCTCTTTTACTTGTTCTAATAAAGTTGCCATAAAACATAAACCTCCTATTTTTTGTTGTTATTATTATATAATAAAACGCGGGCGGTGTCAATACCTTTTTTGAAAATAATGTGCAATTTAAAGCGAAATTTTTGGCTTTATAAAACTTTCAAAATTGTTATCTTCGTTGGCTTCCATCCTTATACATAATTTATCTAAAATTATCTATAATGAAAAGTCTTTGTCTTTCCTTCACCGCGAACAAGCACTTTTCACTTTTTAAAATCATCCACAACTCTTCACTTTTCACTTGAAAATCTTTGATTTTCTTTCGTTCTTCACTCAAACGCTTTGCGTTTGCCCACTCTTCACTGAAAACCGCAGGTTTTCCTTCACTGGAAGGCTTGCCTTCCCTTCACTTTTCACTTTCTAAAAGCATCCACAATTCTTCACTGGAAGTCGCAAAACTTCTCTTTCACTTTTCACTCTTTAAAACTCTTCCACAACTTTTCTTTTTTATTTCTTCTTTCTTATTTAAAAATCTTTGATTTTTATTTCGTCGGTTTTTCGTCTAAGTATGTTGCCATGTTGTCGGCGATGTGGAAGAGAAAGGCGATTGGATAGCGGTAGTAGACATCGGTGAGCCGAACACCGCCCTCTCTGATTCTCGGGTCAAAACCGCCCATATGCCAGTTGATTGCCATCGCCTCTTCACGCGTCAGCCTCATAAAACCAGAAATCATATACACCGACTTTTCGCCATGACCGTATGGCAAACTATCTTCAATTCGATAGAAAGGTTCTTGCGTCCAAACGCCGTCACGTTTCACATTCTTTAAGTCCTTAACATAGAAATTGACCTTGCAAATGTCGTGAAGAAGAGCAATTATTGCCACGCTTTCGTTGGAAATCTTCTCTTCATAGTTGCCATACTCCGCTTCCAAAAGTTTGACAAAGCGCTTGTAGACATTTATGCTATGCTCACAAAGTCCGCCTTCGTATGCCGAATGGTTACGCGTGCTTGCCGGTGCACTAAAAAAGTCAGACCGCTCCAAAAACTCCAAAAGGTCCTCCGCTCCGTCACGCTCGATATTGTCGAAATAAATCTCCTTGAACTCTTCTTTCAGTTCTTCTAAATCTCTTTCTTCCATAGTTTTCTCCTTTTTATTTAAAAATTTTTGCTATAAAATCATCCACAACTCTTCACTGGAAATTTTTGATTTCCCTTCACTTTTCACTCTTCACTCAAACACTTGCGTTTGCTCATCCACAACTCTTCACTTTTACAATCTTTCCTTAACTCTTCACTCTTGATTTTCACGCATAAAGTATGCTGAAAATCAAGTAAAATAGCGCGTTTTCAATCTGCATTTGACCATTTTTGATGTAAAAGTCGACATCGGATAAGAGTTCGTAGATGTTTTTAAGTTGTATTTTAGAAAAGTTTTTAGAAAGAGCACGCGCCTTGGTCACTGCAAACTCTTTAACCGACAACTCCTTTGATAGTTCTTGGTCAGTTTCTTTCGATATGGCAACGAAAAACATACGCCTAAAATGGTTGAGAATGAGCGAAAATGTCTTGGTGTCTTTATCCATCTTGCTTAAAAGTTCAACCGCCTTTTCAACATTGCGTTTTGAAAGCGCTTCGCTTAGTTCAAACACTGAAAACTCGGTCTCTTTTGTCACTAAACTTTCGATGTCCTTTGTTGTTATCACGTCGCTGTCGCAATATTTCAACTTTTCAAGTTCGTTGAATATGAGTGAATAGTAGTCACAGCAGTAGGACAATAGAAGTGATTTAGCATCGGCGTTGATTGCTTTGCCCGCCTTTTCAAGTTCTGCCACCACAATTTTCGATAGCGATGGCTCATCCAACCTTTTCGCGCTGACCTTTTCGCTTATGATAAAGTTGAAGTTGTTATAGAAATCAAATATAACAAGGCAAGTGGTCGGCTGTGGCGACTTTAGATAGGCGTTGAGTTTCTTCTTGAAATCTTCTGGAATTTTTGTCAAATTTTTTAATAGCACCACCTTTTTCTCGCTTCCCATTGGCAAAGTGTTAAGTGTATCGATAACGGTGTCCGTTTTAAAATTGTCGTCATCAAACTTGATTAAATTAAACTCTTCAAGTTCCAAATGGCAGGCGTTTTTGATAAGTTCAAGCGCCTTGTCGTAGAGCAAAATATCTTCGCCCTGAATGAGATAGCAAGGCTCAATCTTTTTTGATAATCTTTGCAAAAGTGTTTTCATATTTTCTCCTTAAACTAAATTTTTGACTGAAAGAAACATATATCCATCATTAAACGCACTTTCTTTCTCTGTTGACAGCACTCCCGACTGCGTGCTTAAGAAATATTCGCTTGATAGCTCAGTCAAAATTAAATCGTATGGCAGTGTCGATATGTAAGAAATCTCTTCGCCCGTTAAATCGCTTGCCGTTCTCAGCACTAGTATATCATCAAAGCCCACTTCAAGTCCAACCAAATTTTCTTCATAGGTTACATAGCGCAGTCGAAAATCGCCTAGGTAATAGTCGGTGTCAAATGATAAAATCTCCGTGCCTTCACGGTTAGTTATATCTATATGAGAATAGTTCGAAATATTTAAAAATTCCTGCGAAGATGACGAGAAAACGTTGTTTACTTGAACATTGCCAACAACATCATATGCGTTCACTAAAATTAGCGCGTTATTGACATCGCTGTAACTCCATGTGGCGTCTAAGATAAGTGTTTCCTTTTGAGAGTTGGTTAAAACTGCAAAGGAGTTATCGCGCGTGTAGGCATACAGCACGCCAGAACTGCACATCGGCACAAAGGCGAACACGCACGCAGTAACTAAAAGAGGCGAAGCAAGCGAAACAAAACTTACCACCTTGCCTCTAGCGGACACCATGAAAAATTTGCTCATAGAAAAGATTATGAGATAGCTAAACGCAGAATTTGACACAACTATTGGCGAAAGCCTAAATGAAAGAGAGGTCTGCGCGAAAAATTGCGCGATTAAATTCACCAACGTGAAGATGTATCCGCATAGCGTCAGCGTAAAGCCCATAAACGGAAAGATAAGGCAAATTAGCACCGCGACGCAGAGAAACGGATAGGCAATCGAAAAGAGCGGAACTGCCAAAATATTTGTGAAGAAGGAAAGCAAATTTAGTTCGGAATACATCAACGCTAAAAACGGCAGAATGGCAACAGTTGCACTTATCGAAACAGCCAGCGAGTCTGCCACAAATTTTGGAAATATCTTTTTAAGGAAACTTGAAAGGATTGGACTCAATAGAACTATGCCCATAACGCAAAAGTAACTCATCAAAAAGCCGATGTCAAAGGCAAAAAGCGGAGATGTGACAAGCACTAAAATGCCTGCAACGCCCAAGGTGTTTAAACTGTCATAGCACCTGCCCGAAAGTTGACAGGCAAGAAAGATGATGCCCATGATACCTGCTCTTAATATCGACGGCGCGAACGAGCAGAGATAGGCATATATGATAAGCACGATAAAGCAAGTGATAAAATTTGTCCACCTGTTGACCTTGAAGAGTTTTAAGATAAAACCAATCAGCGAAATTAAAAATGTGACGTTTAAGCCAGAAACAGCAAGAAGATGCAGAATGCCTGCGTCACGATAGGAATTATAGGTCTCATTGTCTATATCGTTGGTGTAGCCAAACAAAATCGCATACGCCGTGGCGCTGTCGTCGGCGCTCATATTCTCATTCAGTAGTTCCTTAACTCTCAGCCTAAACTTTTCCACAAGTTTGATGTCGTAACTGATAACATTGACATCCGCTATGTCGACCTTTGCCGTGTAGCCTATCTTATTGCGATAATATGTAAGATTAAAAGAGCCAAGACTAAACAAATTCACATCATCAAGTTCAGTTTCAAACTCGATAACATCGCCGACATTTAAATTTCTGCCAGTGCCTTCGATGGTTAAATCCACATTCTTTACGCTCTTTCCGTTGACCGAAACATCCTTTAATAGAAATGTCGTTTCGCCTTCGCCATACTCCACATCGTCCGACAGCCTGCCAGAGACCATGACCGCTCCGTCAAAATTTTCAATTTGATAAATGTTTATTCCAACAAAATACCAGCAACCGCCAAACAGCATGGTGGCAAGAATTAAGAACAATATGAAAAACTTTTTGAAGCAGATAAGTGTAGCAATTACACCCACCAAAACCGAAACCAAAAGCACGATATGTTGTATACTTAAATCAAAAACATATCGCGTCACTGCGATAGCAAAGAGTAACGCAAGAAAACAATAAAAAAATGGCCTCGAGTTTATGTAGGTTTTCATATTTATTAAGGATAGCACAAAATGAGAAAAAAATAAAGAGAAAAATTATCTCTTTTTCGTTTTGTCTGCAAAAAATTCATCCATTCTGTCTACATTTGTGACATATTCTTCGTTATTTATGATAAACTCTTTCAAAGTTTTGTCCAAAATTTTGACATTTTGCATACTTAATGGAATATCCTTTTGATATAGCGTTCTCTCTATCTCAATGAAATTACTATCCTTAAGTTCGAAGATGTATAACTTTAAAGGACTTACTTCCTTTTTATTCTGTTTATCCAAGTAGTGTATTTGAAAAGGATAAACAGCATATCCAAGTTTTGTTCCTGGTATTTTAATTGGTTCTGTAACAATGTATGGCATATCGCCCTCCTTTAAAACTGTGATTTTTCTATTATATATTCCACCGCCACAAAAATTTTAACTACTTTTGCGTATTTTAAGTTATTTTTGTCGAACGTTTGAATTTGTCATTTAAATTATGTATAATTATAAAAAGTTGAGGTGCGAAACGAAATTTAAAAAAGAATGGCTGACAAAAAAATATTTGAATGAAAGAACAATCTACTTTTCAGTAGGCTCGCTTGTTCTTAACTTTTTTATGGGATTTGTTAAGGTCATTGTCTCCGCCTTCATTCAATCTCTAACCTTTGGTTTTAACGGAATTTACAACATCATACTGGGCTTTGCCAAAAACACCGCCATCAAAGAGTATAATAATGCTGAAAAAATAAAAGATAGAAAAGAGGAAGAAAGAAAAAGAAAAAAATATAATTATGAAACTAAATCTTGCTATAAACTTTGCTTCTATAATTTAGGGGCTTCCGTCTTATATCTCATTCTAAGCATTTTAACCACCTTTGTTATACCAGAATTTTCCACCTACGGCATTTCGGTCGCTTTGCTCATCGCGTGTATCGCCTTTTCCAAACTGATTATGGGAATAGTAAGCGCAGTTAAAACAAAAAAGGCGGATAATATCATCATCCACTATATCAAATATATCAATCTCTCAGATGGGTTTATATCGCTTTCTCTCTGTCAAAGCGCTCTATTGTGCCTCGACGGCGTGACTGCAGAAACATCATTCTATAGCGGTATTGGTGGAATAGTATTTTCCTCGCTAGCCATACTTCTCTCTATTTATATGTTAATAGAACTACGCTTAATTAAAAAACGAAGAATTGTGCCAGAATTATTACAAGAAGAATAGGTTATTAAATGATAAATAGGATAGTAAATCAAAATACTATCCTATTTTATTTTATTATTTTTTCATAAGAGGGAAGAGAACAACATCGCGGATGTTCGGTCTGTCGAAAATGAATTGCAAGAACCTGTCTATGCCAAAGCCTAAACCTGAGATTGGTGGCATTCCGTGTTCCATGGCAAGCAAGAAGTCTTCGTCAACATCCATAGTCTCTTCATCGCCCGCCTTCTTCTCTTCAAGTTGAAGTTCAAGCGTCTTTCTCTGCACGATTGGGTCAACAAGTTCGGAATACGCCTTAACAAGTTCCGCTCCGCCTGCGACAACTTGGAAAACGTCAATTATTCTGTCGTCCTTATCATTGCGCCTTGCAAGTGGAATGAGCGAAGCTGGGTAGTTATAAAGAATTGTTGGGTTGACAATCTCCGCCCTTATCTTTCTTTTGTATACATAGTCGATAAGCGTTCTCACGGTTTTGCACTCTTCAAGTTCCGCGTATGAGAAGAGTTTTTTGTCCACAACAATCTTTTTAAGCGCGTCCACATCGTCTATGTCAAGAAAATCACAACCTAAAATCTCGCGCATTCTTGCCACATAGTCTATTCTCGGCCACTCGCCGTCAAACTCAATCTCCTGCCCTTGATAGGAAATTTTCGTTGTTCCCAAACACTCTTTCATAAGATTTATGAGCATGGTATGGAAAAACTTGATGTTGTCTTCAAAGTTCCAGTAAGACGCATACCATTCAACTTGCGTGAACTCTTGAAGGTGCGATGGGTCCATGCCTTCGTTGCGAAAATCCTTGCCAAGTTCGAACACTCTGTCAATGCCAGCGCCTATGCACTGCTTGAGCCATGTTTCGGTGGCAATACGCAAATTACACTCGATGTCAAGCGCGTTGTGGTGAGTAAAGAACGGCTTTGCACTGGCGCCCGAAACGCTGGTTTGAAGAATAGGCGTCTCCACTTCGATAAAGCCGTTGTCCTCTAAATAGTGCCTGATGAACGAAACCACCTTGCTTCGTGTTAAGAAGATTTTTCGCGCGTCTTCGTTGGTGATAAGGTCCAAATATCTCTGCCTATACTTAATCTCAGTGTCCACCACGCCGTGAAACTTCTCTGGAAGCGGTCTTAAAGTTTTAGAAAGTAGCGTTATCTTCTCCGCCTTAACTGTCACTTCCCCAGTCTGCGTCGTATAAACTTCGCCTTCCACGCCGATAAAGTCGCCGATATCAATCATCTTCTTATAGAAATTATAGTCCTCTTCGCTGAACTCGTTTCGCCCAACCGAAATTTGAATTTTGTCATATACATCTCTTATCTGACAAAAACCAAACTTGCCCATAATGCGACGAAAGACAATACGACCTGCAATTTTCACATGCTCGCCTAACTTCTCTCTCGCTTCACTTATCGTGCAGGTTCTTTCAAACTTTTCCT
Organism: uncultured Clostridia bacterium; assembly: GCA_944377455.1. GTDB lineage: Bacteria > Bacillota > Clostridia > Christensenellales > UBA1242 > Caccovivens. The sequence continues at coordinate 33,487 of CALWEZ010000001.1, read as the reverse complement.
TGTACGGAATTTCGCCCGACTTTCGAAGGTCTTCAATCTTTTGCCTTCTAATCTCAATCTCGCTCGATAAATTTTCTTCCATCTCTGCCTCCGAAATAATTTAATCGTCTATTTATAGCATAAAAAAGCCATGAAGTCAAGCAAAAGAAACAACTGGATAAAAATAGTCGACTAACCCATATTGCTTCTCTTATATTTTTTGTGTATGGTATAACTATATATGATAAATGAAATTGCAAAGCATGATAATTAATTGATTACGCCAAAAATTGTTTCCAAAAGAAAAGAAACAAAATATATTCTACATCCGTTAAGATTTTTTCTTCTTTTTCTTTGAGGAAGAGCCAAACAATCCACCGAATAACGACGCCCCTTCTCCAAATATAAAGATAGTTGCTAACATTCCTATCGCCAGTGCCAATTCGCGCCTTTCCTTTTTGCTTATCGTTTTGGCAAAGTTATATTTCTCTATCCACTTGTTGCTGACATTCAAAACATACGCAAAAGGAATGACATTATAAAAATGTTCTGGCTCTTCTTGGATTAACGCCTCTAGTCTTTCCTTTTCCGCTAGTTCCAAATATTCTTTCAAGCCCAAAAGTTGCCCTATAACTCTTTTACCGTCCTTGTTATGATATTCCATCAAAGGGCAAAGAATGTATGTCACAAGACACAGCAAAGAGACGATAGCAATTAGGATTGTCGCATAAAGGTCATTTAGCGAAAAAATCAAATTTAGCGAAGCCAAAATCAAAAACAAAATTATGCCGACGATATATAGGATAAAAATTTTCAACTTTTTCTGCAAATACATCCTGTTTGCAACAGAAGAAAAGAAAGTGCTGATTAAAAATATCAAAACCCCTAAAACAATAGATGGTGTTCCGCCGTTTCCAAAAAAGTAGGAAAGAAAGACGAGCGTCAAAGTTATGCCGAGCGTAAACCACATGGAAGCACTCTCCACCTTGGAACTAAAATATTTGTTATGATTTTCTGTTTTTATTAAATTTTTAATATTGTTTGCGACTGGTCTAATGATGTTTGGCAAATCTTTTAAAACAACCTCATCCCTACCACTAAAAATTGTATTAAACATCAGTTTTTCATAGGATTTCATCTGCTCATCCGCATCTTTAAGTTTTTTTAAGATTATAACTTTTTTATCTTTTTCATAAACTTCAAGATATTTCCTATCCGCCCAAAATATTAAAAGCGCGCTGATGTCTTTATCGTCAACAGTTTTGTCAATAACATATCCTGCATCGGCAGGCGTCATATCATTAGGGGCGTTAAATTCCACAACTTTTATAACCGCTTTTCGCTTATTCAAAATAAAAAACACCATGAGTCCAATTAGATACAGCCCGCAAAGCACTGAGAAAATTATAAACATAACACTCCGCGAATCTATCCCAATATAATTTTCTAACGAAAAAACACAAATGCCAATTATTATCAATATAATAGATGCAACAAAAATTGCTTTTAAATTTTTCTTCATAAAACTCCAATAACCTAAATCTATTATAATAAAAAACGAACTTAAAAGCAAATTTATAAAATAAAAAAAAAGCATCCATGTGGATACTTTACTTATTGTCTGCAGATTTAATCTTTGCAGCCTTACCTGTGAGATTTCTAACATAATAGAGTTTTGCTCTCTTTGCTTTGCCTTTTCTTATCACTTCAATGCTAGCGATTTTTGGTGAATGGATAGGATATGTCTTTTCCACGCCCACGCCGTAAGAAATCTTTCTTACTGTGAAGGTCTCTCTAACTCCACCGTTCTTTCTGGCAATAACAACACCTTCAAATGCCTGAATTCTTTCCTTGTCGCCTTCTTTGATTCTGACATTGACTCTGACAGTGTCACCAACAGAAAATTCAGGAACATTCTCTTTCATGTTTTCTCTTTCGATTTGGTCGATAATATTAGCCATGACTTATCTCCTTTTTTCAGATTTTCGACATGATGCTCTTAAAGCCTCCAGCCCCAGCGGAACATCCGAAGTCCAAAGCATTATAGCATAAAGATTTTTAAAAAACAAGTGTTTAGGAAGAATTTTTTTGTTTAACTTAAAAATTTTCGTGTTTTTAACTCTTCCAAAAACTCGCCGTCGTCGTTATTTGTGACAAGGTTTGGTAAAATTTTAACGCCGTCTCCGCCACCTTTATGAAATTCGGCAACAACAAGATTAATAACCTTTTTGCCGTTCTCAGTGAAAAACATCCGCTTTAACTTTAGGTTACACTTTTCGCACTCGCGGATAAGTTCAGCAAGGCGCTCTGCCTTATAGACCACATAGAACCTACCACCGAATTTGAGCGTGTCTCTTGCGCATTTTGTTAGTTCCTGAAGCGATAAAGAGATTTCTTCCTTTGCCACCTTTTTCACTTCGCTCATCTCAAAGTTTGAAACAGGAAAGTAGGGCGGATTTGAAAAGACAACATCCACCGAGCCGACTTCCAAATGTTTCTTAAAATTTTTCACATCATCGCATATTAATTCTAATTTTTCGGATAAATTGTTTAAAATTATGTTTTTTTCGCAAATTTTTTGCATTTTTTCTTGAATTTCGAAGATTTTTATCTTTTTAAAATTATTTTTCGCCGATAGCAGTATGGAGATAACTCCACATCCGCCACCTATCTCCACCGCCGTTTCGCCCTTTTTGAGCCTGACAAAGTTTGCCAGTATCACGGCGTCACTTGTGAAAGTGTATAGGTCCTTATCTTGAATGATTTTAAGCCCTGCGCACTCTAAATCTTCTATCCTTTCCGTCATGGTCTCACCTAAAACTTAACTTCGCTTAAATCAAAGGTCTTGATTTCGCTGTCGTCGCCATTTGAGAATTTAACATCCACTTGCATATCGAGTAGGTCATTATAGACAACAACGCCTTCGCCGTCCTTAGTCTTAACGCTTGCGCCAATCTTTGGCATAACCTTAAGTGACTCAACATAGGTCTGGTTTTCATAGGCAATGCAACACATAAGTTTTCCACAAAGTCCGCTTATGCTGTTAGGGTTGAGTGATAGATTTTGATTTTTTGCCATTTTCATGGAGACATGGTCAAATTCGCCGAAATTCTGCACGCAACAACAAATCTTTCCGCAAGGCCCAAACCCGCCAAGCATCCTAACTTCGTCGCGACTGCCAATCTGCCTAAGTTCCACGCGCGTTTTGAAAGTTTCGGCAAGTTTTTTTACGAGTTCGCGAAAGTCCACCCTATTTTCCGCCGTGAAATTCACGATAAGTTTGCTATTATCATAGTTTGCTTCCACTTTCACAATCTTCATGTCAAGTTTAAACGATTTCACAATCTCAACAACATTAGGCAAAAGTTTTTCGGCAACGCTGTCATATTCTTCCGCCTTTTTCACCTGCGCATCCGTTGCCTTATATAGCACATTTTTAAGTTCGCTTGTCAGTTCTTCCGCCTTTATTTCATACTTTTCTTTAACAATCACGCCTAAATCTCTGCCCTTCTCAGTCTCCACAATGACGTAGTCGCCTTTTTTTAGGTCTAAATTGTTCGGCGAAAAAGAATAGATATGATTGCTGTTTTTAAACTTAACTCCCACAACTTCTATTTGCATATATATTTAACCTCCAAAATTTTAAGTAGTAAATTTTCAAGTGCCACCTGCTCATTGACATTCGCCTCACGCTTCTTAATAAACTCCGAAACAAGTGAGTTGATTTCGCATATCGCATTAATCGAAAATTCGCTTTCCACGCTTTTGAGCGAATCTAGATATAGTGGCATGGAGCATAAATCTTCCCTTTCCGACTTTATCTTTATCATATCCTCTAAAGAGCGAATGTATATTTGAAAGATAAGTTCGATGTCCTCACGGTATTTCATAAGGTTTGTGGAAAATTTCAAAACCTGTCCGCTGTTTTTAAGTTCTGTGACAAGTTTTATAGTCGTATCCACCACCTCTTCCAAATTCGCTTTCTTTGAATACTCTTCATAGAGCCCGATATAGCCTTCACTTATCATGCCAGCAAGGGGATTTTTGCAAATCAAGTCAAATTTTTCCTTCGGCAACTTTTCAAGCACAATCTTTTGACAGCGCGACTTTATGGTTTGAAGCACACGATTGTCGTCTTGACAACTTATAAGAAAGTAGACGTTTTTTGGTGGTTCTTCCAGCACCTTTAAAAGTTTGTTTTGCGCTTGCTCAGTGGAGGCTTCAATGTTGTTTATTATAAACACCTTGTTGTCATGCTCGGCTGGTTTAATGTAGACCTCGTCCGTAATCTCGTTGGAATCGGACACCAAAAGTTTTTCGTTGTTTTTAGGATAAATCTTTATGTCAATGTCGGCGTTATTTTTTATCTTTAAATACTCCGCACTCTCTTCGTTAAATAGTTCGTATGTTTTATAGTTGATAGAAAGTGCGGTCATGATTAACATCACTTTGTTCAAGCGGTCATCCATGCTTTGAAAAAGCATCGCATGAGAAATGCCATTTTCCTGCAATCTTTTCAAATATCCTTCTTCCTTGATTATCTCCGCTATATCCATGTTGTTATTTTATCACACCTAGAAAAAAAAGTAAACACAATTTTTGTGTAATGTGACATTAAAAGAAAATTTGTTTAGAAGTTTGATTAAAATAAATAAAAGAAAAATTAAAAATAATTAAAAATTATATATTAAAAATAAAAAATAAATTGAAATTCTTAAAAAATTAAATAATTAAAATATTTTTAAAATTAAAATAAAAATATATAAAAAATGCCTTTATTTTAAAAAATAAAGGCAAAAATGGTTAAATTTTGATTATTTTTTGTATTTTTAATGATTTTTTTGATATTTTTTCTATTTTTGATTTTTATATTTTTGTTTTTTACTCTTTAACTTTTTGTTTTTTATTCTTTTTATTTTTCTCAACTTTAATATTTTTCCTTTCTGCTCTTTTACTCATCACCTTTCGCTCTATCACTTTATATAGTTCGCCGATGAAGATAATGGAAACGGAGAGAAGAAGCACAACAATCCAGCATGAATAATCCAGGCTTGTGAGATTTAATATGTCTTTAAATCCAGTTGTGGCAATAACTAAAAGTAGTCCAAAGCCGATAACCATGGAGAGAGTGAAAAATTTATTTTTGAATGGGTTAGATTTAAAACAACTTTCCTTACTGCGCGCGGTGAACATATAGAAAAGTTGGATGAGGTTTAAGGTGTAGAACGCCATGGTCATTGCCACATACTCGTTATAGCAGAATAGTCCGATTAGATATGCGGATAAGGTCAAAATGGTTTGAATGGCACCTAAGATAATTATACTGACGCCGACGCCGTTTGAGAAAAGTCCGCTTTTTCTATCGCGTGGTTTTTCGTCCATCACGCCACTCTCCACCTTTTCCATGCCGAGCGCTATCGCAGGAAGCGAGTCGGTGATTAGGTTGACAAAAAGAATTTGCACAGGCAAAAGGAAGGTCTTATTTGGGAAGAGAATGGTCACGAAAAACAACGCCAAAATCTCCGCCATATTTGCAGAAAACAGAAACTTAATCGTCTTTTGGATGTTAGAGTAAATCTTCCTGCCCTGCTCCACTGCCACCACAATCGTGGCAAAGTTGTCGTCAGTTATGATGATGTCGGCAACCTCTTTCGTCACATCCGTTCCGCTCTTGCCCATACCGATGCCAATGTTCGCCTTTTTCATGCTCGGTGCGTCATTGACACCGTCACCTGTCATCGCCACATTGTGTCCGTTCTTTTTAAGCGCTTCCACAATCTTTTCCTTATGCTGAGGGCTGACGCGTGCAAAGACGGAAATCTTTTCCACTTTTTTTGCAAACTCTTCGTCTGAGCATTTGTCGATGTCCTCGCCAGACATAACTTCTTTCACGGAACTTGCGATACCTATCTTTTTGGCAATCGCAAAGGCGGTGTCCTTATAGTCACCAGTTATCATGACAGGTCGCATCCCTGCTTTTCGACATTTTTTGACCGCCTCAAAAATTTCCTTGCGTGGCGGATCAATCATGCTAACAAGCCCCAAAAAGATTAAATCTTCTTCGTCTATCTCACTAGACATCTTGTATGCAAACGCCAAAACTCGCAGTGCGCCCTTACACATACGCGAATTTATCGCCATTATTTCTTTGCGTTTTTCGTTAGATAGTTCTATGACGCCGTCTTGGCAGGCGATAAACTTACATCGCTTTAAAATCCTATCTAGCGCACCCTTGACAAACACCACCTTTCGTTCGCCGACGATGTTTAAAGTGCTCATCATCTTTCTTTCGGAAGAAAAGGAAATTTCATCAATTCGCGGTGATTTTTCTTCTTCCTTTTTAACTCCCTTTGTTTTAGCGTAGTTAAGTAGCGCTACTTCGGTTGAGTCGCCAACATAGCCTGCACTACCAAGTTGTCCGTCGTTACATAGCACCATATCTTTAAGTAGCAAATCAAAATATACGCTCTTTTCGTCGAAATTCGACCAAACTTCCTGAACCGTCATCTTGTTTTCGGTGATTGTGCCAGTTTTGTCGGAGCATATCACATCGCAACACCCTAATGTCTCCACAGCGTGCATCTTTTTGACAATAGCCTTTTGCTTGCTAAGTTCCGCTATGCCCAAACTCATGATGATCGTGATAACCGCTGGCATACTTTCAGGAATGGCGGCAACAGAAATGGCAACCGCCGTTAAAAAGGCATTTAAAATCTCGGTCGGACGCGCAATCGCCTCTAAAATAAAGGTTATTGAAGCGATAAGGAGTATTAAATATGTTAAAACCTTGCCGATCGATTGAATGTTCTTTTGAAGTGGAGTGAGTTCTTTTTTGGTGCTATTTAAACTTTCGGCAATCTTGCCAAACTCAGTCTCTTTGCCGAGCGCCACCACCACGCCCTTCGCATGTCCATTCTCGACCACGCTTCCAAGGTACGCGATGTTCTTTCGATCGGCAATCGCCATATCCTGCGTGTAGGTAATTTCAGCGTTCTTTGTCACCGCTTCACTTTCGCCAGTGAGGGCAGATTCGTCAATTTTTAGGTTGGCACTTTCAATCAACCTTAAGTCCGCAGGCACTATTGAGCCTGCCTCAAGTAAGACAATATCTCCATGCACAAGGTCGCGACTTGGAATTTTCTCCACCTTACCTTCTCTTACTACCAGCGCGGAAGACTCCGTCATCTTCTTTAAGTTCTCTATCGCCTTTTCCGATTTATATTCTTGCGCAACACCAAAGATAGCGTTCATGATAACAATACCGAGTATTATCGCGCCGTCCACAATCTCACTGGTCGAGTTTTCAATAATGCCGATGACAATGGAAACAATGGCGGAAATTAAAAGAATTAGCACCATAAGTTCCTTTAATTGTGCTAAAAATTTAATGAAAAGATTAGTCTTTTTTTCTTTTCCTATTTGAAACTTCTTGCTTTTTGACGAACGTGCATTAATCTCATCAAGCGTCAAACCGCTTGACCTTGACATCATCAAAGATAGGCATTTTTCAGCAGATTGTTTATAATATTCCATTTGCATCCTTTTATACAAGGATGTATATGTGAAGAAAAGCAAAGTTTATGCCATTTATTTTATATTCCTAATTTTAAAAATTTGTTAAAGAGAAAAATTTTACACAACAAAAAATGTGACTAAACTTAGTAATAGTAAATAGCACGAAAACCACCAAAGCTTGCCCTTTTCAGTCAGTTTCAGCATGAATTTTATGGCGAATATTCCACTTAAGAAGGCAATTATAGAAGATAGGATGATGGCAGAGATTGGATAGGAGATGTTTATTCCTATAGTTACTGCTTCATATATTTCCATGACAAGCGACAGAAGAATTATCGGTATGCTCATGAGAAAGGAAAATTTGGTCGCTTCCTTTTTGTCTCCGTTAGATAGAATCCCAGCACAAATCGTTGTGCCTGAGCGAGAGATGCCTGGAAACACAGCAAAACCCTGAGCAATACCCATAACTAAAGCCGTTTTGTATGAGATTTCTTTTCCTTTTTTATGCTTAGATATAAGTTCAGTTACAACTAAAAGCACCGCCGTTATTAAAAAGGCTATCGGCAAAAATTCGCCACCAAAGGACGATTTAATTATCGGCATAAGTAAAAGCACAATAATGCAAGTTGGTATGGTGGCGACAACAAGCATGATTGTTTTGTTAGAAAGCGGATGCCTGATAAGCTCATAGATGTCCTTCCAAAAGATGACAAATATTGAAAAAAGTGTGGCAACATGAAGAATGATAGATAAAAACAAACTCTCTTCCACGCCAAAGATGTTCGATATTAGCACCAAATGTCCGCTGGAAGAGACTGGCAAAAATTCGGTCAGCCCTTGCACTAGACCCATAAAAAATAAAACAAGGAAAATGGACATGTTGCCTCCTTGTTTTATTATATTTATCTTGATGTTTAATTATCCTATTTAGTGTTCAATTCCTCTCGCTTTTCCTTCTTTTTCTTGTTGTAGATGAGAAGAATAATCAATAGAATTAGAAGAATTATTATGATAATTATGATGATGAAGATATACCAACGACTTTCTTCGTTTCGATAAATTCTTGCATTATAACCTATCACACCAAATAGTCCGCCGTAACTTGTTGGATTGTAGTATTCGGCTAGATAGATGCTTGAAATTATATGTCCGTTGAAATTGAAAGTGCCGTTAAATGGATGTTCGGTTGTGCCGATTGGCGTCCAGAATTTTTCGTTTAGCACAAGGTCTGCCATAACGCGATAACTTGCAAGTTCATAAAAGCGCCCATCTTCGTTGATTGCACCGCTGTTGATTTTGTTCATGTAATATGTTAAATCTTCAATGGTGTAGATGAGATATGGGTCGTTCGAAGTGCCTGTGCCTTGCTCGTCAGTCTCAGCAAACTCGAAGTAGAGTCTTTCAAATTCAAGGTTAAGTCCGATTGTGCCAGCGAGATAATTTTGGTCTATCTCTTCACGTGTGAGATACAGCGTGCCACTTTCGCTGTCGTAATACTCCATAGCATTGATGGTCTGACCATAGTAGTTGATAAACTCAAGGTTTGTGATGTTATAGCGAGCATTGACAACGATATTCAAGGTTAAATCGTCGCCTAAATCACGCAAGATGACATCCATCGCCCTGCCACCATAGGAAACATAGCCAGCATAGTTCGCATCGTTACCATCGGTGGCGTTTTCAATGACATCCTTCTCAGCAAAGGACTTATTGACATAGATTGCCATGCTTTCGCCGATAAATTCAGGAATTACCGAAACGGTTGTCTCTGCCATATCACCCGTTATATCCATTACGAAATAGAGATATTGATTTGCAATGCGATCTAGTTCAATTCCATCTAAATTCCAACTTACGCCGAAGCCATAGTCAGCTCTCACCATAAATGTGACGGTGTCTCCAACTCTGACATCATATTCATAGACATCTTTGACAAAGGTGTTGTTGTTTAAATGTCCAAGCGAAACGCTTGTTTGGATGTTGGAGATGTTTCTAACAAGCATGGTCGAGATATATCCAGATGTTGCGTTATACTCGCTGAAACTCAATGTCACACGTTTGCCTTGCACTGCCAAGATGTAGTTTGAATAGGTGCTTATCTGGTCGGTGAATGATGGAGTGCTGTATCTTTGTTGCGTGGAAACCTTATACCAGTAATTGAAATCATAGCCAGAGGACTCAAGTGCAGTTAAAGTGAATTCCTTGGTGGTGTCGACATAGCCTTCGTTTACAAGTTCTTGAGCATACATATCATCGCAATTTTGAGTGATTTGATATTCCATCTCTCCGCCAGAAAGCGAAACATTGACTCTTGCAAAATAGTAGACCTCAATCGTCATCTCCACAATTCTATCGCGCACATTGGTCGACCATGGAAGGTCATTACTGAAACTTACAACATCTGCCAGTTGATTGTTGTTTGCATCTCTTTGCTTGATGACAAACTTATAGAACCTATAGCCCTCTATCTCTGGTGCGGTCAAGGTGATGTTTGTGTTGAACGCCACCTCAATATAGAGTGGCATATCCTCATTGAACCATGAGTTTGCCGAATTTTCGCCCTCCACCAAATCTTGTGCAGTTATGTTTGCACGAATGTTTGGCGTGATTGAGAAGGTGATTTGCGTCTTTAGATATGACCAGTATAGATAGAGATTTATCGTCATAACGCCGTCGGTGTCGATGTAGGCGTTGTCACTAAGTTCGTATCTTCCTGTGCTTTCATTTAAGATATATCCAGTCTCTAAGAATTCCCTCAGCGCTTGACCAGTCGAGTTGATGTATTGAATTCCGCGTCCGCCTGCATATGTGAAATATCCGCCAAAATCATAGTCAGTTTTAGATTGAACGATGTTGAGCATGCCGTTTTCGTAGCCCAAACTTGAAGTTATATTTGCGCTGTTCGCACTGCTTAAATCAAGAGTCTCATGGAATTTAACATTGTCAATCACTGCAACAACTGGATTGTCAAGCGAAATATCATTTAAAACAACGCGGTAGGTTTGAGGCTGTAAACTAATGGAGATTGTGGTGCCGTTCTGCACGCCACTGACATTAAAGTAGATGACATAGTTATAGTTGTTTTCAGCAAAGTCTAGTTGGTATGCCACTATGTCGCTTATAGTGAGATTTGCGTTGTCATATATGAGCTCGACATCATTTATGTCAATCATGAAACCAAGTCTAACATAGGCAACAACCGAGAAGTGTGTGTCAGTGAAGCCGACAACCTGGAGACTTGAGAAATTGGAGCCATTTCCCCAAACCTTTCCGCTCATCTCGTCAGTCACGTCAAGGAAGAGACTTCCGCCAGAGACAATCGCGCCATTTTCGTTGACAAAATTGATGTCAATAATGCTCTTTTGTGGTTCGAAATAGACATCTATATCAAGTTCGTTGACGCTTCCTATGATGTTATATAGCCTATAGATTGCAAAGGTTTTGTCGCCTTCCACAATGTCGCCAACATATTGTATCGACACAAGCGCTTCATTTTGAGAGACAACCCTTGAAAGATTGTAGCCATAACGCAAGGTGCCTATCTTCAAATATACCTCACCATTTGTGTTTGTGGTTATTGTGAAATTTTGAGTGTTGCCTGTTATGTTATCTTTATAGTGATTTAGCGTGCCAGTAACATAGCCATATTCGTTGACGTTGACAGCTACACCATCTTCATAGCCGATAAGCGATATGTCAGCAACCAAATTGTCGTCTTCAATAAGTCCGTCAAAGTCAAGGTGAGAACTTATGTTGAAATCTATGGAGTTTGGCGCCAATGCCACGAAGAATGGCACAAAGTTATTTCCGTCTGCACCAAAGCCAAGAGAGAGCATATAGAGCGTGTCAAGTGTTATCTCAATCTCTCTTTCTGCACTTTGATTTCTATAGGCATATTCAAAGTCGCCTCTCACAAGTTCTGCTTGACTATACTCAGCGTTTAGGATATATCCATAGCCTAGGAAGGTGTAGCCGTCTGGAACGCGAAGAGTTATCGTTCTGCTGGACCCATAGTAGATGTATGATTGATAGATTTCCACACCTTCATCGTAGAATGGTGCATAGATTAAATCATAAACCTCTTCTTCTAACTCGCTGTCGCCATATTCCTCGTTTAGAACATAGTAACTATAAGAGTTTAGATTCACCCTAAATTGTGTTTTTGAAAAGATGGCATAGGCTGTTGTGTTCGATGTCACTGTTATATCAAGTGGACTATCCGAACTTACGATGGTTGAGCCGTCAAGTGACCAGCCTGCAAAATTGTATTCTGTTGTTGAAGAAGTGTAAGATAGTGTCACCATAGAGCTATATTCCACTATAACTGAGCTCTCGCCATTGACAAGTGTTGAGAACAAGTTTAAAACATCCTCATCTTCAACAATCTCGCCGTTTTCGTCATAGACCAAAACGCCAGTTGTCACTTCATAGGTTACATATCCTATCTCAACGCTCACCGTGGCATCCGCCGTGATATTTTCAATGGAGAACTCATAGTAACCATTATAAGCATTGCCTTCTTCTTGCACCAAACTATATGCAACTTGCTGTGATTCTCCGTCGGCATCGGCAAAGATGATTCCGTTTATCAAATAGCCACTATTTAAGCCGATGTAAGCGGTCAAGGTTTCGCCAGTGCGAACATAGGCAATGTTGTCAGTGTTCGTTTGGTCATTTGTGATAAGCCTGCTAATAGCCTCCGAAATATCAAAGTTAAATGTCACGGCATTTTCACGCTCGGTGGTAAGAATGGAAATCTCGGTATCCCTTCTAACACCGCTGACCATGAGAGTTAGGTGTGAGCCGTTCATAGATTGCTCTATGCCGATTTCGTCGTTGTTGGTTTCCACACCAACAAAGATATAGCCACTTTCGATTGTGACATCTAAGGTGAATATGACATCTGTGTCAACACTAAAGGAATTGTCCACTATCTCAATCGGCGTTCCATCGATATTTGCAGTAAATGAGAAATGTTCGCCGTCTACCACAACGTTATTTTGTCTTACCGCACTTACAGCGCTCATCTTGACATATGGAGGTGCTGGCATTGTGAAAGTGACATTCGCACCATCCGTTGTCCTTTCAAATTCGACATCTTCGAAGATAACATCGTCTTGAGTATATGATATTTCACCAACTTGATAGCCGTCTACCACCTGCAAAGTGAAAGTGAGAGTTTCGCCATAGTCAAGTTCGTCAAAGATATACACACCATTTTCTCTGTCGTAGGTTATATCAACGCTAGAACTTGCGAGTATCAAGTTCTCATCAAGAGAGAGTGTGATGTAGTTCTGCATTATGCTCCAGTTCGCTGTGAGTGTGACGCCGTCTGGGTCTGTAAGCACGCTCTCGCCTGTGACAACGACCCCATTTTCGTCTGTCCAGTTCACAAAGTTATATCCTTCTCTTGTCGGAGTCTCTTCCCAGCCAACAGCGCTATTAAATGTGCCATTAAATGGAACAAATATCGTTTCCGTTATACTATTATAGTTATAGTCTAGCGTCACTTCAATATTCAGCTCGTCGAAGATTGGCGAATATGTAAGTTCATAACCATTGTCGGTTAAGACAGCACAAGTTAAAATCAATGTGTCACTAAAATCATCGGCGTTTACAGTTGTTTCGCCATTGAATAGATAGCCAGTGAGATTGTAGCCAGACCTAAAGAGCTCTGGCAAGTCTAACAAGGTGGAAGATGCAAGATTTTGACATGAGGTTGTGAACACATACCTATTTTCAGTCAATGGCACAAATCTGTCGTCATCAAATGTCACTTCGCCGTTGTAGCCCTGTAGGTCTAAAACGATGGAGATGTTGTCGTATCTAAACCTAAAGGCGATGTTATATTCAGCAGTAACCGAATTAATCGTGTAGGTCACAACATTGCCCACTCGTTCCACGTTGTCAAAACTAAATTCTTTGCCTGTTGCAACATCGTATGCACCAACAATCCTAATGTAGTCATTGAGATTGACGGCTATTTCCACACTGTCGCCATGATTTACGCTTGTTTGATAGATTGACGAAATCATCGCATTTCCGTCGATTTCAATCGTGGCATAGGCGCTGTAATTTCCGCCCAAATCTTCGCCATTTGCGTCTTGCATATGAATAGTTAGATAGTAAGAATTTCCCACCCAGTTAGCAGTGAAGGTGACGCGTGCCGAGCCTTCGCTTTCAAACAAGTTAAAGTAATCTTCTTCATTTGAGAGGAGTTCGTCAAGAAGTGCTATCGTTGAGCTATTGTTTCCAACAGAAATTCGATATACACCAGCGCTAGTTGTGTAGTTAAGACTGAGCCTTGTAAGTACATCATTTAAGTATGTCCACTCTGGCGTGTTCTCCTCTGCAGTTAAGTTGAGCGTCCAGCCATTGAAGGTGTAACCATTTTTGCCTGTCAACATGGTTGGAAAGGCATTTCGAGTGCTGTCAGATGCGTTCGCTGTTAGATAGTTTGTCGACGAGAATGGATAGTTCACGCCATTAAGCAATCTATCTTCTTCAACATTTGGCACAATCGTTTCACCTTCGGACGCTTGATAATCGTAAGCAATTTCAACAACAATCGGTCTAATTTCACCGCTAGTATAATTAGCCAGCGTATAGTTTGCCATATCCTCACCAGTGAGAGTGAAGATAACAGCAATACCATTGCCTGGAGCGGTTTGTGCAAATCGAGCGCTCTCCACATCAACAATGTCGCCTTCAAGCACATTGTTTAGATTGAAGAGAAGTTCGCTGTTCTCGTCTCTAATTGCTATCTCATCCGTTCCGTCATAAAGTTTCGAGAACACACTTTGAAGCAAGGTGTCATCCTTTTGCGCGATGGATAGCGCCCTTGGATTAACCGTCAAAGTGGCTGAAAGCACATCTTCTTGTTCAAAATTATTGTCTAGATAATAGCCTATTTCAAAGTCGTTAGCATTGAGTGTGGCAGAGAGCGCATATTCGTTAGCAATTAGATGATTAGAACTAGAATATTCGCCATTTAAAATCGCTATATCCACACTGATTTGACTCCTGTCGTAGTAGGTCAAATCAAGGTCGCCGTAATCTATTAAATAATCGAAAGTAGGTGTTTGTCCATAGGTTATTGTTACGCTTGCAACATAAATTCCGACTGGTGCTTTTGTGATTGCACCTGAAATTGTGCCTGAGATTGTATAGTTCGAGCCGTTTCCTAATGTTGCAACCACAGTGTAATTTTCGCCGACATATCTTGCAACATTTTCGCCGTTATACATCGTCAATGTCAACGACAACTCATCACCTGCAACAATGCCGTCTAAGATTTCGCTTGCGTCGGCATAATTTAAAACTGCATAGGTGTTATCGAAGGTCTTTGACACTCCTGTCACCTTGTAAGTGAGCTCTTTAGGCAAAACTCTAACAACATAGGAAGAAAGTGTGCCAGTTTGACCAAAAATGACATCAAAGTTGGTGCTTTCAATGTTCTCGGCGTAGACAGAGTATTCGCCCACATTTCTTGCACTTACGCCTGTGGCAAGCCTAAGGTCAGCCGAGAGCGTTTCGTCGAAATTCGTGGTTTTTGTGTAGATGTTTTCTTCTTGGTCATAGGAATATAGGCTCAAAGTGTATGTAACTTGATTGTCACCTGTGGCATCTTGAAGAATGATTCTGTAGTTTCTATTCTCTTCGTCGACAACAAACTCTAAGGTGGAGTAAGAAATTCCGTCGTAGTTAAGCGTCATGTTAAGGCAGGCGTTGTCGTCACCAGCAATCTTATCGGCAGTGCTTATGAGAAGATAATATCTCTCATTTGAAGGGGTGATTCTGTATGCGCCACCTGGGCTGTTATCGGTTACGTTTGCCACTTGATAGTTGTCATCTTCAACGCTCGCTGATAGTATTTCATAATATCCAACTTCGGCGCCATTTTCTCTTGTGAAGGTCACATCGATGGTGTCGCCAAAAATTGTGGAATAGTCACGCACAAACGTGTTTTCATGGCTTTCGTCTGAGCCATAACTTGTTCTATACACGCCGTCGGTTGTGAATGTGAAATTAAGACTGAATGGCGTTACGCTGAACGTGAGCGAGGTTGGAGAGATGTTGTAGTTGTTGCTCGTTATGGAAAGTGCGAGCGAGTAGCCACCAACAACCAAATATCCGCCACTTGAATATTCGCCATTTTGAATGGTCGAACTAACAGAGTATTCGGTTGTTGAAACAGTTCTCTCATTTGAGGTCACAACATATAGGAAAGTGGAGTCAGCCATGATGGAGCCATATGTGTAACTCTCACTCGCAAGTGCGATTGTTGCATTCGCTCTCACGATATTTCCAACGGCTTGGTCGTTGTCATCCACAAAGCGATAGTTTCCAGCAGATGTGCCGATAAGGTAGAGCGTCGCATCGATGCCTTCACCCACCTGACTTGATGCAAACACTGCAGTGATGGAAACATCGTCGCTCACCACGCCGTCATCCACGCGTTCAGCAAAGTCGATGTTTTCCAGCCTATTTGTGCCGTCGTAGGTCTTTGTTAAATTTAAGTTTGTTGTGTTAATTTCGATAGGCGAAACATTGATAAAGTAGTTATCATAGAAGGCAAAGTTGACTGCGCCTTCTGCTTCAACTTGAAGATTTAGCCTGTAGCTTCCTGCATCTCTAAAACTCCTTGCGTCGTTATTTATGCAGATGATGACAGAGATCACAGCACCTGCAAACTGCTCGTCACCTGCGCCAGTTTTTCTATACAAAGTGAAAGGTATGTTGACTGAAGAGTTGTTGGCGTTTTTAATAACAAAATTGTTGCCTTCAACACTCATATTATAGGTGTAGCCATTATAATCCAAGTTAAGCAATTTTTCGTCATTAAATCTTAAGAAGATAATTTCTTCTGTGGCAACGATTTGGAAGGAGTCTATCGCCGAAAGGTTGACGATAATACTGCCTTCGATAAAACTATTTGAGCCGTTGAGTTCTAGGTCATATTGCCCTTCCGCGCCTAACTCGCCTTGCGTTAAGCCAACAGGTCTGTATGACAGAGTGATGACGTCGCCTGTTAAAGCATAGGTTTGAGTGTCAGAGTAAGTCGAAACAACATCCACGGTGGTTATTGTGATGTAGTTTTCTGGCAAACTTAAATTGAAAGTGTATGGTGAAATTGTGACATTGTCACCATTGATAGTCTCAATATTGAAATCAGCAAAGGAAGAACTTACAATTCTAACTGAATATGAGCCTTGATAATAGAAGCCAAGTCTGTTCGCGTTTGCGTTCTCTAAGTCAAGGTTCAAAGTGTAGGTCGACAGATAGAATATGTCGGTCAAATCTTGCGTCCCGTCCAAACTTAGCACGGAGATGTTGAGATTTTCGGCTAGATTTGTTCGACTTAACTCGCCATAGGTGTAACTATCTTCGCCTTCGTCATAGCGTGCTGAAACGTTGATTATGGCGTCACGCTTTGAGATTGTTCCGCGTGCAGTTGAAGATGAAAGCGAATAGTTGTTTGCATTGTAGCCTTCAGTTGCTCCCAAACTTAAACTTACCCTTATATTCTCGCCTGCATGGTAGGTGGCAAAGGTGGCAAGAATATACACACCTTCGTAGTTCTCACCGACAACATCGCCGTTTAAGTCAACGCGAAGAGTGTTGTTGCCGTCATAGTCTTTGTTAAAGGAAAATCTTGTGCTGTCAGAGATGTCAACCTGCACTGGCAGTATCTCAAAGACATACGCTTCATCAAAGATGATGTTGTTATAGTAGTTTGAAATCTCTGCATCTTCTTTGACTACCACTCGAATTTCATAGATAGCGCTGTCGTAAACTGTCTCTAAACTTGAGGAATTATAGAGCATAAGCGTTAGATTGTCATAGTTTAATAACTCTTCAATAAGTGATAGGTTGGATGAGACATATTCGCCTGTTGCAACATCGTAAACCGTCAAGGTTCTACGCGCCGTCTCTGCGTCGCCAGCATACGCAACAACTTGACCGTCAGCAATTTGCAACTTGTAGCCGTCAGCGCTATAGTTGACAACTATGTTGCCACCTGTCCATGATAGTCTCAAGGTGTCAGAGGCTGTGATTGTGAATAAGCCAACTTGGGTTGTTAAATTCTGCAAAGTGCCGTCGTAAAGAACGACATCGCCATAGACAATTTGATAGTTTGTGGCGAGATTGGAACATACAAAGCCGTTATTAGAGTTTAGATATAGATTGTAGTTTCCAATATCTTCACCGCCGTCTCTAAGAAGGTTAAATTGCAAAGTCTCTCCGTTTATGCTGATGGTGTGTTGTAAAATTGGGTCAGTCATATTGAATTTTTTTGAAAGGTTTATATCTTCAACCTTTAAATCGATGGTGCAAGGCACGATGTTTGCTATAAAGTTTGTTGTGACTTCGCCGTCAAAGAGATAATAACTTTCGTCGATAGTGAAATCTATCGAATATTCACCGACATTGACCATCGATGTGACAACACTGCTATCTCTATTAATCGTTATATCAAATAAGCCCTCTTGGTTATAGACATAACTTACCGATTGCACATCTTCGCTGTCATATCCATCTATTGAAGCATCATACATAAGGTAGGAAACATTGAGTGAAAAGCTGTTTGTGTGGTCTTGCGCGTCATACTCAATTTCGTCTTCGCCAACATACTCTATGCCAACGATGTGAATTGGTTGTAAATCTATCTCAAACACAACATCGGAATTTACAATTTCAAAATCTTCAGGGTTGGATAGGATATATCTATATTCCTCTTTCATTGTGATTGTGATTCTTATTTGATAGAGACCATTATCATTAAGCGTTCCGCCGTTATCGAGATAATAGATAAGTCTATTGATATTGTCGCTTTGCGCCACAACTTCGTTTAAGTCACCATCCACTCCAGTATATACCATCTCATAGTTGTAGGTGAAATATTCGCTGTTTGCAGAAGAGAACACGCCAACATCATAACTTGCGACACTTTCAAGCGTGCCAACGCTTTGTCTATATGTCACACCGAGTGAGGCAGGCATGACATCGCCTATTCCCCAGTAAGCCTTGAGGTTCACCTGTTCAAAGACGTTATCTGTCACGCCAACATATGTGCCGTTCGCGCCTGTGAAGATGGTGGTGTAAACTGCTTCCGAGCCGTCGCTTGAAACATAGTTAAGAGTTTCACATGATAGGTAACTTTCATATGGGAAGATGATGTCTTCGCTTGTGTCCACAGCAAGTTGCAAATAGGAAAGCATTTGGTTATTATTTGAAGGCAAGTTGTAATCTGTCACCACTCTCACTAAATCGCTGAAGGCGGCGTGGTAATCCACCTCGGTGACCACTCCTTCGATATATTCTATCTCGTTGGATGTTTCGCTTAAATCAAAAACATACTCGCCTGTCGACCTTATTCCGTCGCCTTCAAAACTTGTGGTTTCCGTCTGACCAATATCAATCAGTCTTATGTATTGCCCTAATCTTGTTGCCACTTGAATGACGATGGAGGTCAAAGGCTCAGTGCTTATGATGACTGGAGCGCCTGAGTTGTTGTTTGTTATCTCAAACAAAAGCACTCCGCCGTCCTCTGAGAAATATCTGCCGTCTGTTAAGCCTTGGCTATTTTCCACGGTTATTTCGTCTATGCCGTCGAGACTATATGTGAAACTGGTCACACTGAATAAGTTTTCATAGAATTGTTCGTCAACATCTATCACATCTGTGAAGCCGTCAACCTTAGTTAAAAGGCGTGGATTTATCGTTATTTGCGCTGTCTCATTCACGTTATATATCGTGTAAGAAAAATCTTCAGAAAGAATCAAGTTGACATCGCTGGTCACATTGGTTGCAAGGTCGTTCACAACCGAAAGCACTTGATAGCTTGAGAAATTGAAATGGTTTTCTGGTATGTAGAAATTATACACAGTGTCGTGGTCGCTGTTGCCGATATTGGATGTGGTAAGTTGTAGGTTGATATATAGGTTAGAGTTTTCTTCTAACTGCGTGTAGGTCAATCGGTCAAGCACATGAAGATAGGTGTCTTGACTACTTCCTGCATACTCCACTTGAATCTCAGTTGCGTTTATATTATAGAAAGTTGATTGAACCAAACTATTATTCTCAAGTTTTAAAACTTGCAAAAGCATATATGCGTTAGGAAGGGAGATATAATATCTGTTGTTTCCATTTTCGGTTATAAATTGCAAATTATAATTATTTAGACTCGCATTTGACGAAGCACTTAAATACGCTCTTACCTCATAGGATGAATTTGTTCGCATGTTGTTGGAAGAGATAACCTCAATGCTGTCTATTTGAATTTCGCTTGCAACATTCACCGCAGTTGGTGAAGTCAAAACAAATTGCGAAGCACTATATATTCCCGATGCGTCATCTCCATATAGAACCGCCGACCTTATAATGTTGTTGACATCATAACTCAATAGGAAAGCGCTTGCTAGCACACTTGCGCGTGTGGCTCTAACGCCAGTTAAGTTCGACAGTTCCTCATCTCCAACATCGTCACCATTTGAGAAATAGAAGGCGTTTTCGTAGTAGGAAAGATAATCGTCATAAGTCCAATTTCTAAATTTCATGAAGGTTTCATAGTTCTCGACGCTGTTTACCCTTGTGTTTATCATGTTGAAATATTTCATAAAGAGATATTCATAGGTGTTGTTTATGGTCGCATAGTCGTCCACGACGCCGTCGCCTTTAAGCGAGTTCATCATATTTGTGAAACTGCCATAGCCGTTTACTCTCTCTATCTCTTCTTCCGCTTCTATCAAGGATACGAGATACTTTATGTTTTCATAATAAAGCGAATAATCAGAAGAATATGTATAGTCGATATTTGCTTGCTCTATTATAAAGACAAATTCTCCCTGAAGCGTGGCAATCTCGCCAGTTGGATAAAATTCGCTTTCGTCCGTCAAGGTCAAATTGATATATACGTAATATGTTCCAACGTTGTTGCTACCTAAAACGATGTTGTTTCCGTCAAAGATGGCACCTGAAAATTCATAACTTACAGCCACATCAGTGTATGCGCTTGATATAGTAAATTCGTCATCATAACTGAATTCTAAGTTTGTGCCGTTTAGAACATAACTTGAAATAGGTGTTGAAATATTCTCGCCAGTGTAGGCATATGTCCTTGAATTATCGTCGATAGTAAAGGTCACATCGCCCGTGTAACGCCATGTGGCATAGATTGTCAGTGCCACATTATTCTCCACGTCATTAAAGCCATAGACTGAACTATTTAAATAGGTATTTTCGTCAACTAGATAAAAATCAGATTTAATTCCAGTTGGCGACATGGTGTAGAAGCCATCAAATGTGAAGCCTGCTCGCGTAGGCACAATGTCGCTAAGTGCTGAGAGAGTTGTGTTGTAGGTGATATTGTTTAGCACTAAACTTTCTTCGTCGCTATAAGTTCCGCCGTTAAAAACAATCTCGACGCTATAGTTCTTTGCCTCCCACTGAGCGTATAGCGTGATTGAGGTGTCGCCATCATCACCAGTGCAAAGGTTTTCGTCTACCACCTCTCCTGCCTCAAAACTCCTTCCTGTGCCGTCAATATTTGTGTTCCAATTTGTGAAAGTATAGCCAGTGATACTAAAGCCGTTTGTGGCAATTTGCGTTTCCGAATTTACCAAAGCAAGCGTGCTTGTGGTTGAGCCTGTTGCAATGCCATAAATATCGCTTCCCACCACTCTTTCGTCACCACTTGAATAGTTGATATAGTAGGTGTTTGGAGTGTAATTTCTCTCGATATGCACGCGATAATCTGCCTCACCCGATTCGTCGGCATACTGAGATGTAAAGTAGTTTTCATCTAATCTATAATAGGATATGAATATTGGAGTCGTCTCTGTTTCGTCGCTGTTATAGACAACCCAGCCATTCACTTGATGCCCCTGTTTTTTGCTGAAATATTCATTTAAAATCACGCTGTCTTGAGTGCTTACAAGGTAGTAACTTTCATACTCGTTCTCTTTAGTTTTCAAATATTCTTTATCAAATTCCACATTGGTTGCGGTGTTGTAATAGAAAACTAATTGAACTTCGTTATTTGTTGTCTCATTTCCGTCAATATCATAGACAATTTCGTCAGTGCTCGCCCCAGATGTCACAGAAACTAAAAGTGTCTTTTGCTCGACAATTGGAACGATATAAATAGTCTGACCTGAGAGAGAACCTATATTATCTTTTAAATAATTCTTAACCAAATCGCCATCGGCACTTATCGTGTTTAAACCGCTGTTTGAAATTGTCACTTGCTCTGGATAGGTCGTCGCGTCAAATTTCGCCAAATATAGACTCTCGTCATAATTTCCGCCTGCGAGAAGATAATTAGTCTCATCCATAAGCGCAACACCTGTGAAAGTGTAACGATTGGAATAGTATTCATTCATCTCAAAGGTAAAATCACCAGCGCCTAAATCGTCGATATTTCCCATGGCGCTATTGCCGTAATAATATGTGCCATAACTAAGTCCACGAGACTCTGAGATGCCTTGAGAGAGATACCTTATCGCGTCCGTTCCATTATAGTTTTCAATTATCGTTCTTCCATCGGTGATGTTTGTCAAATCACCGCTTCCGCTTGCCTCATAGTTTATGGTGTTACTTAAATAGATTGCTTGAATATCCACCGTGTAACTGTCTTTACCGCTGTCAAACTCGAGATAATCGCTATAGTCTTCAAGGAAGGAAATCATCGACTCAAATTTCGCCTCAGTGTCGTGGCTGATGTATTCACTGACAACAGCGTCATCATTATCGGTCACAATTTGGAAACCTGCAAACGTGTAACCTGAAGTGGAATTTGCTCTAGCTGAGCGAGTAGAAACCTCAGCACTATACGTTCTAACACCGAAACTAGAATCAGCGCCAAGATCAACCACTGCTCCGCTGGTCTCTTCCGTCCAAACCTCACTTTTGTTGGTGTTGTCGTCGTATAGTTCGCCGTCGGTTGTCTGCCTGTATTTCGTCTCGATATTGACGCTATAGTCCACATTCTTCAAAACAAAGGTTAAAACAAAGTCATAGTTTGGCAGGTATTGTAGTCTGCCACTAGATGCCACTTCAGATTCGTTGTAAAGCATCAGAAAATCAAACGCCGTTCTTTCACTTTCATATATTAAGCCTGTGACGCCTAAGATGGCTTCACTGGAATCCACTGGCTCATTGACTGCAAAATAGTTATAAAAGTGTGAGCCTTGATTCAATTCTTCGTAATCATATGGATGGCCCTCGGCGTCAAATAGGCTTCCATCTCTTGTGATATTTAGATATAACTGCGAGTCAAGTGTTCCTGCCGTTCCGTCGTCCTCATATGCACCATTTGCTTGCCCAGAGAATTCACTAAATCTAACCGCCGTCGACTCTTGATTATCTTGCCTATATGTCCATTGGTAATACTCATTATTCACTATTCTTAGTGACATAGACTTAGAAGAAAGAGGACTTATGGTGATTTGAGAGCCTTCTGTATATCTTGTCCATCTTCCAACATCTTGGTCTGGCACACCCATCCCATTTAAAGATAGATATATGGTTGGAAGTGGCATATCTTCAGTTCCTTCGAGAATATTGCCATTTTCGTCGACGAATTGAATGCTGACTTTTGCCGTTATTCTCTGTTGAGCAATTTCAATAATGCCCTCTGCATCGCTGGAAGCGCCTAGAAAAACGGAAACTGAATAGAAATTGTCGCCATTCTCCTTTGCCCTTGAAAAGTCATAATATATCTTTTGTAAATTATCATTTTGTATGTTTTCTACTGGCATTAGCACCTCAAAAGTGCTATCTCTTTGACCAGCATATTCCACCATGTAATTGTCAGAATTTTCGGTGGAGAAGATAAGTCCAAATTCCTGATTGGTGTAGAAATTGACTTGATAGTCCAAACTGCCATTTTCGTTTGGCACGGCGTCACTTTCTCTTTCAATGCTGGCAATTCTATCAAGCACTCTAAAGGTATAACCATTGTAGGTCAAAAGTCCTGTTGTTTGGCGAGTTGTTGCACTTTCCACTGGCTCGACCAAGTAGAGAGTTTGCGTCAAAGTCTCAACATTATCATTCATTATCTCGCCAAATTCGTAGAGATAATATTCATATTGACTACCTTGCGTATTTTCAGGAAAATACAACCTGACAAGCAAATATTCAAAATTGGTGTCGTTATTAAAATTTATGTAATTTGTGGTTGACTCCATATCAAAAGTGCGTGCGGTTGAAAGCATATAGTTGTCGAACATATTTAAACCAAAGACAAAACCTGTGTTACCTATGTTGGAGAAGAAATATTCGTTGTATTCTTGAAGAGTGACATATCCGTCATCCCCTTCACCTGTGAAAATTTCAAAGAAGCCAGAATTTGAAATTTCACTTGGCAAGGCGAGAGCATAGTAAACCCCCTCTCCTAAGTTCAGAGTGAAGGAGTTAGAAGAACGTGCAATCTTCAAATCTAGTTCCACATCTCCAACCGCCTGACCAAACCTATAAGAAGCCACTTCCTGCCTATTTTGAACATTCCAATCGGTTATTCCAGTTGGCGAAATCACATACGCACTGCCGTAAGTTTCAACGTATGTTGCATAATCGTCATTACCAGCAATGTTAGAAGGTCCACTAAAGTAATTAGAATATGTTGCCATATCATAAGTGAAACCAAATTTTAACTCAACTTGAATTTCAATATACTCAAAATACTCATCCACTGCATCAGTCGAGTAGTTATATCTAAACTGACCATCTATAACTTTACTTGCGTCAAAAGTTTGACTTTCAACAACGCTAAGCAAGCCATTATTCCCAGTTGAATAGTAATTGATGGTGATTGTGTCAATCGCTTCGTTCCAGTCAAACCTGTCGGCGTATCCACCCACATTTGAAAAAGCAGTGTCGGCAAAGTTTATGGTTATCACGTAGGCGTTGTTGTCGGTCCCTTGCCATTTTAAGAAATATTCGCCATTTGTGTTGTAGAAAAACCCTGCATTTGATTGTTCAGAAGATATTAGGTCTGTTCCGCCATAGATACCATTCTCAAAGGTTTCGTAGACACCAGCAATCTCAAAGTTCTCCCTTTCCAATCCACCAACCACTTCCGTCAACTCTTCTTGCAGTCCTGCCATGCTGTTGAAAGTGTTGTATGGCATATTGATGGTCACAAATTTGTCGTTTTCATGGTCGTATGTGGCATCAACAGTTCCGTCTGCGCCCTCAACACCAGCGTAGTTCACTGCTCCGTCAGTTCTTGCCACCGTGTGCCAATATCTCTCATAGGAGTTATAGTAAACTTTAAACTCGACATCTTCCGCACTTTCCCAAACGGCAGTTATGCCTAAGTTGATTAAATCTGTCCAAGAATTTGTGCCTGATAAATTTGATAATAAAGCGCCACCACAAGTATAGCCATCTTCCACAATTTTGTAGCCCTCTTTGACGATGTAGAAACTGTTGTTGTAGTCATCATCTTCATACGCCTCGATGGTATCCACTGGAAGAGATGACATATATGTTGTGTCGTAAAGATTGATGGAACTATCAAGCGTTACAGAAACAACACTATTATCCACCATAACAAAGCGTCCGTCACCAAGGTGCGGTGTGATTGCTCTATTTTCTGTCGACAAAACCTCATCATACACCAAGCCACCTTCAGTGTTTAGGAAAGTTTCAACGCCCACTCTCAAAGCGCGAGAGGTAGAAGAAGAAATATTTGTCATGCCGTTAGTGTAAGAGCCACCGCTTATGTTGTTTTGCCCATAGATAAGGTAGGAAGAAGAGGCGGTTGCGATTGTGCGAACAGCAGAGCCTGTTAAGTCATCATAAACATAGCCTGTGTTATCCACGCAGTTTATGATATAGGAATTCACCGCGCTTCCAACGAGCGTTGCACGATTGATAGACGTCATTGCACTGCCGACAAACCTAAAATCTTCGATAATAACATTTCTAACAACCGCATTTTCTATCGTGCCGAAAAGACCAACGCTTTGGTTGTAGTCCACTTGAAGCGAGCAGTTTATGCCAGATATGGTGTGACCATTTCCGTCAAACACTGCATTTTTGAAGGAATAATTGTTGACGCCGATAGGCTCCCACGCCCTTGAACTCAAATCAATGTCGTTTTGAAGAGAAAAATACGTCACGCTTGTTTCGCTGTAAGCACCAGCATTATAATTATCTGCAACAAGCGCCAAATCTTCAGCAGTGTAGATTAGATATGGAGAAGCAAGAGTTCCGTCGCCTTCCCATTCTCCAACAAGGGTCGTGTCCCAGTCCTCATTGGCATCTTCGGTGTTTGATGCGGTATAAAGATATGGCAAACCCTCGTTCACCGTTTCGCTAAGAAGCCAATAGCCGTCTGTTCCGTCATAAAAATCGAAATTAACACCATAGACTCCGTCTGTCTTATCTGGCGCGGTCGACAAAAATTCATACGATGTCGCTCTTCCGTCAAGATGAGTCACTCTGATTAAATTTGTAAGGTCGTTGTAGATAGAAGATGTGTAAAAAACTTGATATGGCGCGTCATAGTCATAGAAAACATCGTTTTGGCTGACACCCAAAGCCACATTTTGCGAAAGCGTTGTTGCGATTATCTCTCTGAAATGAAATCTACTGCCAAGATTTGAAAAACTTGAGGAATTGTCAACTGAAACAAGATTGCCAACATTGAATGAGTAACTAATCAAATAATCATCCGTAAACACATCGATTGGACTGTCAGCAAATCCGACAAGTCCGCCGATATAGACCGACCTATTTGAAGCACTTGAATATCCCGTGACAGAAAAATCACCGCCGTTATAGACGTATTGAAATTTAAAGTAGTTTGCCAGCGTCGAGCCAGACCTAACACTGTCAGAACTACCGAGCAGTCCGCCTGCCCTAACATCGACATTGTTAGTGGATGCAACAAGAGTTATATCTCCGTTATTAAAGGCGTTTGTTATTCTTAAGTATTTGCCAGTTGTTGAGTTTTCTCTTCCCACAAGTCCGCCGATGTTTATGCTTGATGTGGAGGAGTTTCTATTGTTTGAAACATCTCCAAGATTTGCAGATGTCTCAATTCTAACATCGCCATATGCATAGCCGACAAGTCCGCCAACATTAGAAACACCTGAAACTGAAGCGTAATTCACAGAATTTTCAATTATTGCAGGGCTAGAGGTGTCATTGTCGCTGTTTCCTGCGTCATGCGCGTAACCGACAAGACCGCCGACATAGGAAAGTGAACTATAGGCACTCGAGTTAACGCTCCCCTTAACACTAACACCAACCACACTGCCACCATGTAGTTCGCCCGCAATCGCACCCACATATTGCGAAGAAGAGAGCGTGCCAGAATACGAAATGTCAACTCCAACAAGGTTTACATCTTGAATCTCGCCTTCCACTCTCGCAAATAGTCCAAAGGTGGAATACGAAGAATTATTTCTTAAATTATAGATTGTGTTGTTATTTCCGTCAAAAGTTCCCATGAAATATGTTGTGCTTCCGCCAATCGGCGTCCAAGATTGATTGTTTAGGTCTATATCGCACTCAAGGTAGATAGTTCTGTTCGCATAGGTTGTGCCGTTATTTACTTGACCTGCAAAATACGAAAAACCTTTTGCGGTGTAAATTCTTATGGTGGTTGCCGATGAAAGAGATGTCTCATTACCTGCCGAGTTAAAGCCTAAAATGTCAACATCGTCCGTATTGACGCTTGTTGCATATGTACCGTCCCAAACGCTAGCGTCCACGCTGACCGCCTGAGTGGAAAGCGCAGGCAGTGAAAGAGCAAAGGCTCCTATCGACCCTCCAAAAATTAATAGTAGCGATATTAACAAACTTTTAACTTTCATATCAACCTCTTCTATTTTTATCTACATTTCTATTATAATAAAAATCGCATAGAAAAGCAAATAAATAATAAAACTATCTGCTATAAATATATTTTATATATAATGGCAACTTTTATTTGGATTTTAGCAAACTTTCTCGTGTTAGCAAAAATAATTAAATTTTCTCACTCGCGAGAATAAAAAGTTTTAAACGATAAAATATCACAAAATAAAAATAAATTAAAAACGCCAAAATTAAAATAAAAATTAAAATTTAATTAAATTGAAAAACATTAAAAATAATTAAAAAATTAAAAAATTAATTGAAAAATAGGCAAAAATTGAGAAAAAATCAATATTTTTTCAATTTTTTTGCATTTTTAAGACAATTTTTATGCATTTTTTATTTATTTAAAAATTTTTATGGTGTAAAGTTGCGTATTATAACGTCGAAAAATCTTTGTAAAATTTGCCGAAAAATTTAATAAAATATTTCAAAATTTATTTTTTTAATTATTTTAATTGTTTTCAAAATAAATAAAAATTTTTTTAAATAAATAAAAAAGGATGTAAATTTACATCCTAAAAATTTTATTTAAAAATTAAACTATTAATGAAATTCTCTCCAAAACTTTGTCTTTACCTAAGATGTTCATAATTTCAAATAGATCAGGAGAGTCTTTGTGTCCTGTAACTGCCACTCTTAAAAACTCACAGACCTTTGCCACATTGCCCTTGAATTTTTCAGGGTTTTGCTTATACTGTTTGTTGTCCGTGGCATAACCTAAGGTCTTTGCCATATCTTTAATGCCGTTAAACCAGTTGTCTTTATCGCTCAGGTCAATATATTTTTTGTATGCGCGAAGCACCTCTTCGAATTTCTTTCTTTCACTCTCTTCAATTTGATAAGATTTTGGCGCGCTGAACATATAGCCAAAGTAATCTAGCACCATGCTCCACTTATATATATCCTTTCTCGGCTTTGGTTTTTCTCTGTCGATGTTTAACACTTTTAGAACATAGTCCTTATCCTTTTCAAGATAGTCAACATTCTCCATCGAAAATTCCTTTGCCCACGCAAGGAGTTTTTGATAGCAAGTTTCGGCTGAATACTTGGAAATCATATCTTTTGAGATGTCGTTCAACTTCACAATGTCAAAAACTGGACGATTTGCCGTGATGTTGAAGCCGTCAAATGGAAATTCTTCAACGTCGAGACTTGGATTGTTCTTACGCCAAATTTCAAAGTTGGAGTTGGCTAAATTCGTTAAATATTCGATAAGCGCCTTTGGTTCATAGCCTTCTTTTGCAAAGAAACGCATGTCCGCTTCGGCGTCAATTCGCTTGGAAATTTTGGTCTTTCCGCCATTCTCACGAATTTTGTTGATAAGCGGTGTGTGGATATATTTTGGAAGAGGAAAACCTAGCGCCTCGTGTATTTCAATATGGAGCGGATAGGAAGGTATCCACTCTTCTCCGCGCACCACCGTTGTTGTGCCCATAAGGTGGTCGTCAATCGCATGAGCGAAGGCGTAGGTCGGCATAAAGTCGCTTTTGAGAAGCACCGCATCTTCGCCGTTCTCTTGAATTTCAAGTTCGCCCTTCAAAACATCATGCACCTTAATTTTGTTCTGCCCATTGCCCTTAGATTTAAGTTTGATTGCGAATGTTTTTCCGTCTTTTAAATATTCTTCAATTTGTTCTATCGTCAGGTTTCGGCAAACATCCTTATCCTCAGTGATGCCGAGAGAAAACATCTTTTCTCTTTTCTCTTTAACGTCATTTAAACCTTCAGTCTTTCGGCAAAAACATGGAAAAGCCTTGCCTTCTGCCACCAATTTTTTAGCATAAGCCTTATAGATTTCTTCACGCTCACTTTGGAAATATGGACCATAATTTCCAACAACTTTCACGCCCTTTTCCTCGTATTCATCAGGCGTGTAGCCATAGCGCTTTAAGGTTTCCAAAATGATTGTGCTAGCGCCGATAAGTTCGCGTTTTTTATCGGTGTCTTCAATTCGAAGATAGAAAATTCCGCCCGATTTTTTGGCGATATTTCTGTCGATTATGCATTGAAAAAATCCGCCAATATGCATGAACCCTGTTGGGCTTGGCGCAAAACGTGTCACTTCTGCGCCCTTTTTCAACACTCTTTTAGGATATTTTTTTTCAATCTCCTCAACTGTCAGTTTGTTATTAGGAAATAATAATTCCGCTAATTTTTTGTTGTCCATATTTACCTCTTTTTGTGTTTAAAATTTATAAAAAATTAATTTTATTTTTCATAATATTTTCACTATTTTTTTTGATTTTTTTACATTTTTTAATGATTTTTTTGCGTTTTTAATTGATTTTTGATTTTATTGAAATTCTTTTGTTTGTTTTTATCTTCACGATTTTAATGTTATTTAGTTATGCACGGCGCACCATGTTGTCGAGATATTCAAGAAAATCAGGTAGTGAAATATTAATAAAGTTTTCCACGCGCTCCAGATATATCAACGCTCTCTCGTTACGGTTTAAATATTCTTCCATATCGTTGTTATAATCCACGCCAAGCGTCTGAATGTCAAGTCCGTCAAGTGCCTCAACATACACATCCATTTCGGTTAAAAACTTGTCCGTCATCTCCGTTAACTCGTCAAGTTCTTCAGGAGTGAGGTCTTTCAACTCATTATGATTATTGTCATCGTTTAACTGCATAATGGAAGAGTAGTCTGCCATCGAATTTTGAAGTTCGTCAAGTAGTGCTTGGATTCTGGCCTTAGCGTTGGTATCCTGATATTCAGCAAAGTTAAAAGTGCCAACATCTAAGATGTAGAGTTCGTTATATACGCGGATAACTTTGTTGCAAATGTTGTTTTTGATAAGTCTAACATTTGCCACATCCTCATAGATACCAGTTGCCTCCACCGAATTTGAAAGATTTAATGACATCTGCACGCTCTTATCCACAAAGTCAACATACTCTCTTTTGAACGCTCTAAGGCGCGCCATAATCTCAGAGTTTTCTGCTGGATTTGCAACATTCACATTGTTTTGATAGTAGATGTCCAGTCTGTTCCTAGCGTCCACAAAATTTTGAATACTGTCAGAAAAATCGTCAATGCTGTCTTTTAGGTCAGACAACGTTCTTTTTGTTTCGCTGTTTAGTTCTTCGTCTTTAAGGTTGGTTATCACTGTGATATTCTCATCGACATAACTCATAGCAAAGGAGAAGACGCTGTTATAGTAATCTCTTAAATCGACGTAGTTTTCGTCATCACTTTGAATATACTCATCCACAACATCGCCATAGGAGATTTGATAATAATTCTTTGTGTTACGATAACTTGCCGTATCGCCTTTATTCAATACGCTATCATTTTCTAAAAGTATCTCTTGCATTGCGTTATATGATTCTAACACATCTGCCGTTGTGACGCCTCCGCCACAGCCAGCAAGTGCAATCACGCTGGCTATCGAAATGACACAAAGTGATAAAATGGAAATAATTTTCTTCTTCATATCTTCCTCCTTACAGCGTGCCAGCCATGAATGCGCCATAGTAACCGCTCTGCTCGCCATTTGTTGTTAAATCGGCAATTTGAGTTTGCCAAGTGGCGTTATAAAGATAACCATAAACAAGTTCGTCAGTTAAATACTTTGTCGCCATATTATTCACATTTGTTGCAATTTGGTTCTTATCTATTGTTTCGTCTGCGTTTTGATAATCTGAAAGGTGTTTGTTTATTCCATTAAGCACCGCCGTTGTGAAATCGTTGTTGGTGATCTCTGAGTTGCCACACGCCGGATAGATATTTCCAAGCGCGATAAACGCTCTGTTATTCGCCTCGATAAATTCGAACATCATCACTCTGACGTCATCCCAAGTGCGCGCCTCCCAAGATTCACTCTCGCCAGCCGTGTTGGAAACGATGTAATCGACCATATCTTCCGCTCTATCTGTTGCCGTGTTAAAACCACCAATCACATCGTCGCGATTTGCCCTGTAGGTGCTGTTATAGGATGTGAAGATGATATGCTCTCTATAGAAATCTCCAAGTTTGTCATAGGCGCTATAGAAATTAATGCTCATTCGAACTTCGTCTGTTGAAGCGCCAGCGTTAGAGCGCATATAGTTCAAGTATTCTTCAATCGTTTCCTTATCGGTATCTTCGGAAAGATAGCCCTCGTCGACCACGCTTATCACTTTGTCTGCCACTGCGTCCGTGTCACGCTCTTTGAAAAGTGTGACAAAAACGACGGTCAGAATGGCAGCGACAATCAAAATAATGGTCGTGAAAATTATTCCTTTCTTCATCTATTCCTCCTCTTGCGCTTTCGTTGTTTGTTCAGCGTTTGCATAGGTCGTTATCTCTTTCAGCCACTTAAGTTTAATCTCTCCAGGCGCGCCACTTCGATGCTTTGCAACTAAGAGATAGACCGTTCCCGGTTCGTCCTGCGAGATGACGTCGTTGTAGTTCTCTGGATTATACAAAAACATAACGATGTCTGCGTCCTGCTCGATAGAGCCTGACTCTCTTAGGTCGGATAGAATAGGTTTATGGTCCTCACGCTGTTCCACAAGTCGAGATAGTTGCGACAAGAGTATGATTGGCACATCAAGTTCCTTTGCCGCCACCTTCAGCATTCTTGTGATTTCGCTGACTTCCTGCGTTCTATTTTCGCGGTTTGACTTGCCCGAGGACATAAGTTGAAGGTAGTCGATGACAACAAGGTCAAGTCCTTCCGTCATTTTAAGTTTTCGGCATTTTGAGATGACATCAAGTGGAGTGGTTATCGAAGAGTCGTCGATGTAGAGCGCGCTCTGCGCCAGTTTTTTCTCAGCCGTCCAAATACGCTTCCATTCCTCTTGGTCCATAGAGCCACGAAGCACGTGCGTCAAACTTACCTTGGCAAGCGAAGCGAGTGAGCGTTGCATAAGTTGTTCCTTGCTCATTTCAAGCGCAAACACCGCCACTTTCTTGCCTTCTTCCACTGCAACATGAGTGGCGATATTCATGGCAAATGAGGTTTTGCCGACACCAGGACGCGCCGCTAAAATTATCAGCGCGCTCTTTTGAAGCCCGTTTGTCAGTTTGTCGAAATCTCTAAAACCTGTTGACAGTCCACGCATTTTGCCTTGATTTTCCGCCAAATAACTTAACTCTTTTAGAACATTTGTCAACGTTCCACCTGGCGTTCCCACAAGTTCGAGGTCACTACTCTTCTCTTTTTGCGATAGGTCGAAAATTATCTTTTCCGCGCTTTGCATTGCCTCTTTTTCGTCGGCAGTGTTAAAGGCGTTTTCAATTATCGTCTGTCCGCCCTTTATGAGATTTCTTCTTATAGCGTTTGAAGAGACGATGTCGCAGTAATGTTTAAAGTTCGCCGCCGACGGCACAACGTTGGTCAAAAATGTGATGTAGTCAATTCCGCCCACGGTCTCTAACTTTTTCTCCACCTCAAGTTCGCTTGTCAGTGTGACAAAGTCGACAGGTATACTCTTAGAGAATATCGTCTGCATTGCCTGAAAGATGTTACGGTGCGACTCAGAATAAAAATCGTCAGCACTTAATGACGACAAAATGTCAGTCTGTGCCTCTTGGTCAAGTAGCACACACCCGAGTACCGCCTGCTCGCTCTCTAGACTATTTGGTAAAACCTTGTATTCAGCCATAAAACCCTCTTATTCTTCCGAAAACGGATCTTTCTTTCCGCTCTCTTTAAGCCTTTTTTCTTTTTTCTTATCAATCAAAGAGCAGATGTATAGGTATAGAAAAAAGAGAACGAAAAGGACAACCACTGTGACAATGATATTGACCGCCTGCGAAACGCCGAAACTCATCATCACCACAGAGAGCACCAAAACAGGAATAAAAACAATCAAGCAAAAAATGCCTAACTTTTTTAATCTGTCCTTTAAAACCATCCTCTCAGAAACTTTCATAATATTCCTATAAGGAAAGTATAGCAACAAAAACGCCTTTTGTCAAGAAAAGTGTTTTAAATTACATTGAATATTTAAAAAATAAAAAGGTGGCATTGCCACTTTTTTATAGATTTCAATATAATGTTTGATATATGCTGTCACATTATAAATCTTTCCACAACTCTTCACTCAAACGCTTTGCGTTTGAACGAAGAACGAAAAGTGAAGAGTGAAGAACTGTGGATGATATTAATAAAAGTTTATTTAATCT